>CAYUNU010000020.1:0-6996 GCA_964446195.1 uncultured Porphyromonadaceae bacterium
CTCCTGATACTGCTTCAGTTTTCATCTTTTGCACAAAGCCAGACTGACTCTAATACTCCATATAAGGGGCTTTTAATTTACATTGATTATCCTGATGTACCAGCTTCAATAACTCCGGACAGGTTAAATAATCTGATCAACGGGATGGATTATCATGAAGAAGGAGCTGAGCGTTCATGGAGACAATATTGGTACGAACAAAGCAGAAGGAATATTGACTTTACTCACGATATATTCTTTTATACAGCTCCCGAAAACTCAACTTACTATGAATCTCTTGGCTGGCAGGATGGGATTCTGCTCTGGAAAGATGCTCTTGAATCGATAATAGAAAATAATCCTGATTATGATTGGCGGGCATTGAGTATTGCGGACGACAATTTTCATCTTGGCCTCAAAGGAGGAATTTTATCGATCAAAATCATCAGCTCAAAATGGGGCCCGGCAGGAGTAGGCGCCTGTCATGGCCCAAGATGGACGCTTTCAAACGGTATCAAAATAAATAAGATTGAAGGTGCGACACTGAAGGCTCCATGGGATACAACACCGGTAAATATATTTATGACTCTCCACGAATCAGGTCATAATATCTTCGGGTTACCCGATACTTACGATACTGATAGCGGAACCGAGCACTCAGGTGGCACAGGCGTATACTCATTAATGTCGGGCGGCAAACCGGATGTTGAACCTATCGGTGCTCCTTTCCTTGCTGAATACAACTGGGGCTACGTTGTTGAACCTGAGCCTGGCACTACAACAATCACCCTCAGATCAGACGGTGACAGTGTCGTTGTTTTCAGAAACCCTTACGACCCAGAAGAATATTTCTCTATTGAAGCTCGAAAAAAAGCGAACATCGGGAACTCACTCTTTCCGGTTGATATTGGTCTGCTTGTATGGCATACCGACTCAAAGGTCGGTACTTCAAACAGGCTTTCCGACATGACCCAGCATGAGCATTACCGCAACGCCATCGAGCAGGCTGACGGCTTATTCCAACTTGAGGAACAAGGAAACAACAGAGGCGATGCCGGGGATATTTATGTGCCTGGAAAAACTTTCACAAATAGCACTACGCCTAATTCAAAATGGTGGGACGGCACTCCCTCAAATTTTGAAATATCCAATATTGAGTTTGTCGGAGACAATCATATTCAGTTCGAGGTGAAAATACCGGATTCAGCTTCTCGGTTTGAAGAAATCCCTCAAGACAACTGGACTCTTGTATCTGCAACTCCCTCACAATTTGGATATTACGGAACTAATGCCTTTGATGGTGATGAAAGCACATATTACCATGTTGCATGGGGGAATACTTATCCGCGCCCCCATAAGATAGTAATTGACCTGGGGCAACTCTATACAATAAATGAGTTTTTCTATCAGGCTAACTCAAACACTTCAGCCCCCTGGGAAGGAAGAATAGCCGACTACAACCTATTCCTAAGTGAAGATGGAATAGAATGGGGCTCTCCAGTCGCCACAGGAAGATTCTTTTACACCGGAATCAACCAATATGTGCTCTTCGAAAACACACCTGGAAGGTACTTGAAACTTGAGGCTGTAAACTCCTGGATAGGAAATGGCACACTGGATGATGTAAGAACTTCAATTGCAGAAATCAGACTCAGAGGAACGACGGAGTCTTTAGGAACTGAACTGATAAAAGATGAGATATCAATCCATTTATATCCAAACCCGAGCAGCGACATCCTGAATATCGAATCATCATCTGATCACATAACTCAGGTTGCTATCTCGAACATAGAAGGAAGTGTATTGAAGTCATTCTCTATGTATGGCTCCAAAAAACTTGATGTAACGGACCTGTCTCCCGGGATGTATCTAGTTAAGTTACATACATCCGGGAAAATTATTTTGAAGAAGCTGCTTATAATATAAACCCGATTCTATGAGGATTCGCTTATTTACAATAATGATAATAATCTTTTCCGCAGGCTCAGGATGTGTAAATAATTCTAATCCCACAGATGAAAAAGATCCTAATATTATCCTGATTTTGGCTGATGACATGGGTTATGGCGATGCTTCATGCTATAATTATGATTCAAAAATTGCCACTCCAAATATTGACAAATTGGCCTCCGAAGGAATTCGCCTCACTGATGCTCATACACCATCTTCCGTTTGTACGCCTACCCGATACGGTTTATTGACTGGTCGGTATTGCTGGAGGACTCGACTGAAAAGCGGTGTGATTTTGGGCTATGATGAATCTCCATTAATAGAGGAAGGCCGGACAACTCTTGGCTCACTGATGAAACAATCCGGATATCGTACTGCTTGTATTGGAAAATGGCATGTTGGATTGAATTGGGAAACAAAGGGTGATTATGTGATTCGGGATGATGAGAATAAATGGGCAGACTATTCAGGAGTTTTTAAAGAGAATGAGGAGAATATCGACTTCACAAAGCCTGTTTCGGGTGGTCCAAACGACCTGGGCTTTGACTACTCTTTCATTACTCTTGGCTGTTCAACAAGTGATAATCCTTATTGCTTTATTGAAGATCAAAAAACAGTTGGCATACCCTCAGAAATGCTTTCTGAAAAATGGATTGGAAAACCGGGGGTTGTAACAGCCAGAATGGCTCCCGATTGGTCAATGGAGGATGTTGACCCAATTTTCACCAGAAAAGCCATTAAGTTTATCGAAAATCATATGGAAGAAAATCAGGATAAACCTTTCTTTTTGTACCTGGCCTTGTCATCTCCACACATCCCTTTTCTTCCTCCTGATTTTACCAAAGGGAAAAGTGATGAGGGGCCAAGAGGTGATCTTGTATTGCTTGTTGACTGGAGTGTTGGCCAAATAGAAAAAACTCTGGAAAAGTATGATCTGAAGGATAATACTCTCCTGATTTTTTCAAGCGATAATGGCCCAAGAAAAGGTGGAAACGGACATCTTTCTGCAGGACCTTTACGTGGATATAAAGCTAATATCTGGGAGGGTGGACATAGAGTACCATTTATTGTCAGATGGCCCGGGAAAATTGAGGGAGGCTCACTCAGCAACGAAACAATCAGTTTAACTGATATGCTTGCGAGCTTTGCCGACTTGACAGGGCAAGCACTCGGAGAAAATGCTGGAGAAGACAGCTATAATGTGCTGCCTCTTATTCTAAATAAATCAATTGAAGACAACAATGAAAAACCCAGGATATTCCACTCAGCGGCTGGAGTTTTCGCAATCAGAAAAGGCAAGTGGAAACTAATTGAAGGGACCAAAGGATCGGGATCCGGAGCATTGGAATTAACAGATGATTCGCTGGTGAATGTTGGTCAGCTTTACAATCTCGAAAAAGATCCATTTGAAAAAGTTGACTTATTCGAAATGGAGCCGGAAGTGGTAAAGAAGCTCCAGAGCCTATTGCTGCAAACAAAGGAAAGATAATCCATGGAGGTTGTTAATGAAAAATCATTTAAAATATTTAAGATCAATAAGTATTTGGTCGGTAATTATGCTTGGCTTGTTACACTCATGCAACAAGCCTGAAAAGCCCAATTTCCTATTCCTGTTCTCTGATGATCAAACATTTGAAAGCATCCATGCCTGGAATAATCCGGAGGTATTAACTCCGACACTCGACAAACTATTTGAGAGTGGTGTGACATTTACCCATACATTCAACCAGGGCTCATGGGCCGGAGCTGTTTGTGTTGCCAGCAGGGCAATGTTAAATACCGGTCAAACAGTATTTAGGACTACCAGGAATACTAAATACCTTGAATGGTGGTCAACAATGTACGGCGATAACAGTTGGCAGTTGCAAAAAGAGCCGGGTGTGGAGTATCCTGAAACTGAAGTAGAAACCTGGGCAGAAACTTTTTCGGAAGCAGGATATCTTACTTTTCTTACAGGCAAATGGCACAATTCTGAATATGCATTGCTTAAAAGCTTTGAGGAAGCACAAGCCGTTGGAGAAGGGATGTATGAAACTTTCGATGACAACGGATCAAATAAAATGGCTTATAACAGGCCTAATGAATCAGACTGGACTCCTTGGGACAGTGCCTACAAAGGTCATTGGGCTCCAAATGTCAAGGATATTATCTACTCATCATCAGGAGAGAAAAAAATCGGTGCACATTATACGGTAGAGCAGCATACATCAGACTTGTATGCCGACCGTGCAGTTAACTTCCTTCAAACCACAGCGAAAAACTCAAGCCGTCCCTTCTTTATGTATGTGGCTTTTAATGCTCCACATGACCCACGACAATCCCCTGAGGAATATGTGAATATCTACAAGCGTAACGATCTTAAGTTGCCCGAGACATTCCTGCCAGAGCATCCTTTCAACCAGGGTGATAACCGTATTCGTGATGAGGTATTATGTGTTTTCCCCAGAACACCGGAAGCAGTTAAATTGCATCGCCAGGAGTACTATGCTATTATAAGTCATTTTGATGCAGCCGCGGGAAGGATAATTGATGCCCTTAAGCAAACCGGAAAACTTGATCAAACCTATATTATTTTCACATCTGATCATGGCTTAGCAATAGGCCAGCACGGTTTGATGGGGAAGCAAAATCAATATGATCATAGCATCAGAATGCCCCTGATTATATCGGGCCCCGATTTGGAAAAGGGGAAACAAATCGATAAGATGGTATATATGCAGAGTATTTTTGCTACCAGTTGTGACCTTGCCGGAATTGAAATACCCGAAAGCGTTGAGTTCTCCAGTCTTAATGGCCTGCTAAATGGTCAGGAAAGCAGCGGCGAGAAATATATCTTTGGCACCTACCGCCATTTGCAACGAATGATCAGGAGCGAGGACTTTAAACTTATTGTGTATCCAGATGTGAAACGCATACAGCTCTTTGATCTGAAAAAAGACCCCCTGGAAATGAATGATCTTTCAGTTAATCCTGATTATCAAAATATTATTGATAATCTATTTGATGAGTTGATTCTTCTCCAGAAAGAATTGGATGATTTCATAATTCTTGACAAAACTGAATACAATCACCGCCTTAAAACAAAACCAGGATGAATACACGGAGCCTCTTAATTATAATTTTTTCAGTTTTTTTGATATCCTCCAGCACAGATAGGACGGGAGAACAGCAATCGCAAAATTCATTAGTTCCCGTATTAATTGATTCATTACAAACTATTTATGGGGATCTTGAAGCAGAACGAATTGAACGCGGTGTCAACCATGTTGCAAATCTTTGGTTTGCCAAGGATGGATCAGAAGAGGAATTCGAAGAATTCTGTCTGAAACAATTTATTCCATCAGGAGAAAAACTTGATAAGCTTTTCAAAACTGTCGAGAATCAATTAGAATTGATTTACGGACATACAAGAGAGATGAGCATATATCTTGATCTCCCTCTGGTAACTATGCAAGAGCCGGTAACTGAGATTGATCGTTTGTTCAGTAAAACCAAACCAAATGTAGACTTCTATAGCAGCAAACTGGCCTTTGCAATAGCACTCAACTTCCCCTACTACTCTCCACAGGAAAAAGAAGCTTTGGGTGGTAAATGGAATAGAAAGGAATGGGCCATGGTAAGACTGGGCGACAGGTTTAGTTATCGGACAAATCCGGATATTAAATCAGAAGCAACTCCCCTTCCGGAAGACTTAGCAGATTACACGAAGCTGTACATCATTTCAATGGATCATATCCTCTCTTCTGAAATGGAGATTCTTTTTCCTGATGGCACCCGCCTGAACTGTCATAATGGACTAAGAGATGAAATAAAAGGACTCTATACAAGAGAAAATCCTCTTCCTCGTCAAAGAATGATATACCAAATTGTTCAGCATGTTCTTGATCAAAGCATTCCTAAATGTATGGTGGGAGAAACAGAATTTTTCTGGAACCCATATGCAAACGAGGTTTATAAGAAGGAGAATGACAGCTATGCTAAAGTTGATTTTGAAGAAGAGAAAGATCGTCGATACAGGTTTTTACATAACAGTTTTTCTTCAAAAATTGCCGAGGATGTGAAGTACCCGGAAGGCTCAACCTACCTGACCAGAACATTTGAGAACAGGCAGTTAAGTGAGGAAAGAGTCGTTGATTTACTCGAATCTATTGTTGGGTCACCAGAGAGATTAGAGGTAGCTAAGATACTTCAGAAGAGGCTGGGACGAGACTTGGAACCTTTTGACATCTGGTATCCCGGTTTCCAGAGCCAGTCGAATCATGATATGGATATGCTCGACAGGATCATCAGGGAAAATTATTCAAGCCCTATGGCTTTCCAGGAGGATATCCCAAATATATTGAAAAGGATAGGTTTCGAAGATGATATTGCAGACTTTCTCGGTAATCATGTTATCGTTGATCCAATCCCATCCGGGGGTCATGCCAACGGAGCACAGATGAAGGGTGAAAGTGCGCACTTAAGAACGCGCTTTGAACCATATGGCCTTAATTATAAGGGCTATAGAATAGGCATGCATGAGATAGGGCATACAATCGAACAAAATATATCCCTGTACAAGACTGATTATTACTCTCTTAAAGGAATACCAAGTGCTCCGTTCACAGAATGCATGGCAGATCTTATTGCCTACAGAGATGTGCTGGGATTAGGAGTTAGCAATGAGTACAGCAAGAAGGAAAGGGAACTTAATGCACTCGCCTCCTTTATGTATGTGTGGGAAATGGGTGCAGAAGGATTGCATGAGATCAGGGTCTGGAATTGGTTTTATGAACATCAGGATGCAACAGTTGAAGAATTGAGGAAGGCAACAATAGATATCGCCAATGAAGTATGGAATGAGTACTTCGCTGATATTTTTGGTGACAAGAATAATCCCATTTTATCAATCTACAATCATTTTCTTGGTGGAAGTTTATACCTGCATGCCTATCCACTTGGCAATATAGTTTTGATGCAGGTGGAGGAGTACTTTGAGGGAAGAGACTTTGCAAAGGAAATGGTAAGAATGTGTACAATTGGAAAACTCACTCCAGACATGTGGATGCAGGAAGCTACTGGTGATAA
>CAYUNU010000020.1:7096-10301 GCA_964446195.1 uncultured Porphyromonadaceae bacterium
GTACAATTGGAAAACTCACTCCAGACATGTGGATGCAGGAAGCTACTGGTGATAAAGTAAGTACAGAACCGATGCTTAGGGCGGTAAGGAGAGCAATAAATAACTATTAGGATCTTTCTTTATGAAAAATAAATATATCATTATCACTTCAAAACACCATGATGGTTTTGCTATGTATGATTCAAAGGTAAGTGACTATAATATTGTTGATTACACTCCTTTTGGCCGGGATCCTTTAAAAGAGTTATCCGAAGAATGTGCGAAGAATAACATCAAGTTTTGTGTTTATTATTCCCACAGGGAGGATTGGAATCAACCCTATGCATATGGGAATACCTGGGACTTTGATTCTTCTCAAACCAACCTTGACGTAATGGGTCACCCTGAGTTGTTTCGTAAATATCTTGACGAAAAGGCTATTCCTTAATTTAAGGAATTATTGACTGAGTATGGCCCTCTAGGGGTTGTGTGGTTTGATCGTGGGATGTATACCCAGGAACAGGGTCAGGAGTTTGTCGACCTGGTCCACACTTTGCAGCCGGGATGTTTGGTAAAGGGAGGGTTGGTCGTTATGACAAGGAGCTGTTAGGTGATTACCAGAGCATGACAGACAATGGTATGCCAATCGGTGGATTTGATTGGCCCGCTGATGGCAAAATCAAACTTGAAGGTTTAAACAACAAAACCATAAAAGCTTATCCACTCGAAAATCCCCCGGATAAGCTGGTAATAGAAAAATCTAAGAATGGTATTCAAATCACATTACCTTCTGAGTAGACCGATTTGATCAATTCTGTGATTGTAATGGAAAATCAGGAGAATTTGTAATCAAAATTTATCAAAAGAATGAGCTTGACCACTATTTAATGTATTTCAGATCGATCAGTTTAAAAATCGCTAACTAAAAAAAAAATAGAAGTCTCCCTTTGTGGATTTTTTGGCATTTCTCTTTCAAAGCTTTATAAAAAAACATACCTTTGAAAGAGGTACAAGGTTAAATTTCACATAGCTGCCTATATTCAGTAGGCTAATTATTGAGTTTTTTCAAATAAGAGATAGCATATATAAACTTTGAGTTGGCATTATGAAAATTTCAAAAACAATTTTTTTATTATTTATAACTTTCTTTATTGTCACCCAAAGCTGCAAAAAAAATGATTCTACAAAAGTCAATGAAGAAGTTAATCCAACTAATATTAAAAGCCTTTCTGTCCACGATCCAATAGCGATTGACAATAATGGCTTTTATAGTTATACAAAGGATAGTGAGACATTAAAACTATTATTCATTGACGAATTTTCAGGATATCAAAAACTGTATGCTTCTGGGAATTTAACTATTGATAGTGTATTTATTGAATTTTCTCCTGAAGATATTGAAAATAAAGTTATTTACTTTGCTGCTCGTGGCACAAAAATGATTGACGGGGAATCCGTAAAATTTGTTTCAGCAACTCCTATGTACAAACAGGGCGAGTTCTTTTATCTTCAAAGTCTTTTCAAGGGAATGACTGATGAACCAGGAACACAACATTCATGTGTTGGACATAATTGCACTAGTTGTTCTTTTAAATATGAGGATGGTGTAATTGTTGGTTGTAATAAATGTAAAAATGCTGATTGTCAAGTCTTGTTGCAGTGTTGGTGTAATCACACCATAACAACATCAGCCTGTGATCCCCAATAGTCAGTCCTTGGAGGACCCTCATAATCTGTGCCATAGAAAAAGATCAATCAATATCTTTTTGTTCTAATCCCGAAATGGGCAGGGTTACCAAAATAATGCGCTATATGCATCCAATACCGGTAGTAAGCCTCTTCTCTTTGCTCAACTTGTCTTTTTCCTTGAAGTGTTCGCTCAAAACTTATCCCCTGCATATAATCCGGCACTTGACCTCCTGCTATTGAAATCATAGTAGGGCAAAACCCGGTCCCTCCCATTTTATGCAGAATTATTGTTAATTTTGGACGTATAAGCTAAACCAATTACCATGACTGGAAAAGATCGAATTCTCGCCGCATTGAACCATACGCAACCCGATAAAGTAGCAATGGACTTTGGAGCTACTGGTGTTAGCGGAATGCATGTTACAGCTATTGAGGCCTTGAGGAATCATTATGGCCTGGAGAAAAGGCCAGTTAAGGTTAGCGAACCATACCAGATGCTTGGGGATATTGAAGAAGATCTTCTTGATGTTCTTGGGATTGATACTATTCCCCTGCCCTCCCCTAAAACGATGTTCGGTTTTAAAAATGAAAACTGGAAGGAATTCACCGCACCTTGGGGACAAGAATTATTGGTTTCGGAACATTTCAACACAAAGGAGGATGGTAAAGGTGGACTGTTCATGTACCCCGAGGGGGATAGGGATGTTCCACCGAGTGCAAGAATGCCAAAAGGTGGTTATTTCTTTGATTCTCTCGTAAGACAAGGGCCTATTGATGATAGTAATTTAAATGTCGAGGATAACCTGGAGGAGTTTGGCTTACTTTCAGACGAAGATCTTGAATATTTCAGAATTATGGCTGAAGAATTGAAAAATTCCAAAAGAGCTGTAATTGGCAATATTGGAGGAACAGCAATTGGCGATATTGCGCTAGTTCCGGCACCTTTTCTCAAACACCCAAAAGGTATCAGGGATGTGCAGGAATGGTATCTTTCTACCCTGATGAGACAGGATTATCTGCATGAAATTTTTTCATACCAGACCGATATTGCCATTAAAAACCTTGAGTCGGCTTACAAAGTAATTGGAAATGCCATGGATGCTATTTTTATCTGTGGAACAGATTTCGGCACCCAAACATCCAGCTTCTGCTCAACTGAAACATATGATCAGCTTTATGCTCCTTACTACAAAAGAATGAATACCTGGATCCACGAAAATACCTCCTGGAAAACCTTCAAGCATTCATGTGGAGCTGTAGAACCATTCATCCCACATTTTATTGAATCAGGTTTTGATATAGTTAACCCCGTACAGTGCTCAGCCACAGGCATGGATCCACAAACGCTGAAAAATAAATATGGCGATCAAATTACCTTCTGGGGAGGAGGTGTCGATACCCAAAATACCCTGCCTTTCGGAAGCCCCAAGCAGGTAAGAGAAGAGGTTTTATCCCGATGTGAAATTTTCTCACCAAACGGAGGTTTCGTCTTTAACTCCATCCACAACGTACAAGCCAAAACCCCGATTGAAAACCT
>CAYUNU010000020.1:10401-18453 GCA_964446195.1 uncultured Porphyromonadaceae bacterium
CTGGGTGCTGGGTGAATCTTTCACGATTTTTCATTATATTTGATTGTCCTCCCAATTTAAAACCAATATCATGATAAGAGTGCGATATAGTTTATTTTTTGGGATATTCCTGCTGGCTTGTCAAGGTGTTATTGGTCAGCAGGTTATCAAGGGTGTCATTATTGACGAACATACTAAAGAGCCTGTTGTAAATGCACATATTTATGAAGATGCAGGAGGGAATGCAGTAATCAGTGATTCGCAAGGAAATTTCCAAATTGAAGTCCCGGGCCTGCCTGCTTTTTTATCATTTTCTCATTTATCATATCACCCTAAAGCCATGATGGTTCAATTCATCTCAGATGAGAGCTTGAGAGTTGAGCTAACATCAAAATATTTCAAGATCAACGAAGTAGTGGTCATAGCTGAGAGGGTGCAGAGGTTCTTAAAAAAAGAAGAATTCTATGTCAGAGAGATGGAGTTTGGGGACGGGTTTTTGTGGGTTATTGGTTATCCAGATAAAAATATTTTGAAACCTGAAATCAGGGTACTTAGTCTGGGGGGGACAACTTTGGGAAAGATTAAAATGGATAAATCAGGTGAATTGTTCAAAGATTCTTTTGGTGAAGTTCATGTCGTTTATGGTGATACTATTAATCAGCTATTTTGGGATGGAGAATCTATTAACCAGCTTAATCCTTTTGTCAGAGATGGCTCTGAAGAATATCTATTCAATTTACAAGCAAGTTTTGACTCTCTTGCTATCATAAGGCGATCAGTTGGGTCCGGCCTACTTAAGGAGTTTGTTGCATTCAACTTTGTCGATTCAAGTCAAATTGTAATTCATCAGTCCTTTGATCATGATCTTTTCGCAAGCTCCAGAAGAGCACAGGGATATAAATTTGGCACCATACCAACGATAATATTCCCGGCTTTTGGAGGATCTAGTCGATCTGCCTTGTCTTTTGATCCCACAGATGCTTTTACCAGACACGCACAGGATCGGCTTCTAACTTATACACCAATAAACTGCAAGTTATTTAGCAGTAGGAGTGAACTTATAATATTTGAGGATAAAGGCCCCTTCCTGTGGAAATATGGATTCGACCTGCAAGCACATGATATGTTGGCAATTCAAGTGCCCGACAGATCCACAAAAGTTGACCTCTTGCAGGATCCGGTTAGTACTGATCTTTACCTTCTTTTTGAGATAAAAGGATTAGAATATATTTCAAAGGTAGATCCGAATAATGGAGCCTTGATAAATACTGTTCAGCTTGATGGGTTTACTTTTGTAGACAATATCAGGGTTTATGGAAATAGGGTTTATTACCTCGATCAGTCCAAATCAGGAACACAAAAAATGAATCTATTTTCGATGGAGATTGATTAACCGGCACCCAGCAACCAGCAACCAGTAACCATTTCATCCACCAACAGAAGCTGGCAAACCATATTCTTTAAAAATTGCAATCGCCTCCAACTGCTCCTCCTCGCTTGGCTCCGACATGCCAGTGAGCTCATAATCAGTCCCCAGCTTCTTATGCTTCATCTCGGCCAGGTTATGAAATGGCAGAATACTAATCTTCTTTTTCTCACCCTCGAGAGATGCAATAAATTCGGCCATTGCCCTGATCTCATCAAGCTCTGCATTCACTCCTTTAATCATTGGGTAGCGTATGTTAATATTAGCTCCTGATTTAGAAAGGATTTTCAGATTTTCCAAGATCTTCTCATTGCTAACACCGGTATATTTTTTATGCTTAACAGGGTCGAGCATTTTAAAATCATAGAGGAAAAGATCTGTTCTTTTTGCCACCTCCATAAGAATTTCCGTTTTGGCAAATCCTGATGTGTCAACAGCCCTATGGATCCCTTCCTTGCCACATTCATCCAATAGCTTAATCAGGTAATCGGGCTGCATCAGAGGCTCTCCACCCGAAAATGTTACTCCACCTTTGGATTGATCAAAAAACACAGTCTCCTTTTTGATCCTCTTCATAATATCCTCAACACTAGCTTTGTACCCCGACATTTCAGATGCCCCGGTAGGACAAACTACGGCACACTCACCACAGAGTTTACATAAATCAGGATCAGTTATTATCCCTTCTTTGGCATCCAGGCGACAAGCATTTTCGGGACAAGCTTTAACGCATTCGCCACAACCGATACACTTCGATTGGGTAAACATTTTCTGAACATGGGGGGAGATACTCTCGGGATTATGGCACCATTCACAGGCAAGCGGACAACCTTTGTAATATATGGCAATCCGGATTCCCGGTCCATCATTAATAGCATAAGGCTTGATGTCAAAGATCATTCCCTGTTTCATCCTATAGGTATTATAAAATTATCCTGATTTAAAAGGATTCGTTCTCGGTACGGTCAATAATCTCCTGCTGCAGATCTTCATTCATATCATTGAAATAATCGCTGTACCCGGCCATTCTTACCAGAAGGTCTTTATATTCTTCCGGATGAGACTGAGCCTCACAGAGAGTTGCAGTATCAACAATATTAAACTGTATATGATGTCCTCCAAGAGTAAAATAGCTACGAATCAATTGACCAAGTTTAGCTACGTCTTCATCTCTTTTCAACAGACTGGGAAGGAACCGTTGATTTAGCAGAGTCCCTCCTGATTTAGTCTGATCAAGCTTTGTTAATGAGCGGATAACAGCTGACGGGCCATTAGTATCGCATCCATGAGATGGAGAAGTTCCATCTGAAATAGATTTTGCAGCCAGTCGACCATTAGGAGTGGCACCCATCACCTTGCCAAAATAGATGTGGCATGTCGTTGAGAGCATATTCAGGTGGAAAAATTCGCCTTTGGTATTTGGTTTGCCATCGATTGCTTTAAAGAGATCTTCATAAACCCCGATTGCAATATCATCGGCATAATCATCATCATTCCCAAAGAAAGGCGTTTTGTTCAGGATTGTTTGTCTCAGAAACTCCTCGCCCTCAAAGTTTTTGGCCACCGCACTCAAAATCTTATCCATTGTGAAAGTCTTCTCTTCAAAAACATGCTTTTTTAAAGTCGACAAACTATCTGTAACAGTACCCAAACCGGTGCATTGAATATAATTGGTGTTATATCTGGGGCCGGCATTATAATAGTCCCTGCCCTTGGAAATACAATCATCAATCACAACAGATAAGAATGGAGCCGGAGCATACTTGGCAAACATCCTGTCGATATAATTGCTTACTCTGATTTTTTGGTCGACGATAAAGTTCAGCTGTTTTAGAAAAGCCTCATAGAGCTCCTCATAGCTTTTAAAATCTTTTGGATCACCAGTTTCTATACCTGCCACTTTACCTGTAACCGGGTCGATCCCATTATTCAAAGTAACCTCCAAAATCTTAGGCACATTAAGGTATCCGGTCAGAAGATATGCTTCTTTCCCGAAGGCACCTACCTCGATACAACCGCTACAACCGCCTTCTCGTGCATCTCTGATAGACTTACCCATGCCCACCATTTCCATAATGTAAACATCAGGATTAAACACTGATGGATATCCATGCCCCTGCCTGATGACTTTGCATGCAGCGTTAAGGAATTTATCCGGGGTTTTGGGACTGATGTGAACAGAATTTCCCGGTTGAAGGATATGCAGTTCTTCGATCACTTCCAGCATAATATAAGACACCTCGCTAACTCCATCAGAGCCATCGGGTTTAACACCGGCGATATTGATATTTGTGAAATCGTTATAAGTGCCACTCTCGCGGGCCGTGATTCCCACTTTTGGAGGAGCAGGCTGGTTATTTACCTTGATCCAGAAGCAAGAGATCAATTCTTTAGCCTGCTCGCGAGTGAGACTACCTTCCGAGATCTCCTTCTCATAAAAGGGTGCCAGGTGCTGATCAAAATGACCGGGGTTCATAGCATCCCAACCATTCAGTTCCGTAATGGTTCCCAAGTGGACAAACCAATACATCTGGATAGCCTCCCAAACATTCCGTGGAGCATTTTCAGGCACCCAGCGGCATACTTCAGCTATTTTGTTAAGTTCTTTTTTCCTGATGGGATCATTTTCCTTTGAGGCTAGTGCATCAGCCAGATCAGCATGTCTGTTTGCAAAAACGATCACAGCATCGCAGGAAATATCCATAGCCTTAAGCTCTTCGGCCTTATCAGTAGCCTCAGGATCGTTCATATAGTCGAGGGATTCCAGATGATCACTAATATCCTTCTTGAAATCTTTCATCCCCTTGCGATAGATCTTTCCATCAAGCGCAGTATGGCCGGGAGCTCTTTGCTCCATAAACTCGGTAAAAAGACCAGCTTCATACGCTCTTTTCCACTCTTCCGGAACATGACTAAAAATCCTCTCGCGCTGTGTTCTTCCCTCCCAATATGGAATTACCTCTTTCTCGTAGGTATCAATATCTGCCTGTGCAATATGGTAGGGCTGCTGGTCGCGCGAGTTCAAGACATGAAAATCCTCCACGCTGTGGCAGGTAAGCTCCGGGAACGTAGGCACCGCTTTTGGAACAGGCCCTCTCTCCCCCACAATGAGCTCTCCCTCACCTAAATAGATTGTCTTCTTCTCACAATGATCAAGAAAGGTCAATGCCCTTAAAACAGGGATAGAAAACTTGCCGTAATTCTTTTTATAATAAGCAGTTTGATGAAGAGCACGCTCAATGGAAAGGGTATGTTCAGCTTCATAGCTAGCCTTTCTAAGCTTTTGGATTCTTTCATTCATCCCAGGCCCAATCTTGTTAGGCTTATTTGTATAGAAATTCCCTTCTGATGAAGGTTTTCTCTCCGGACTGGATTTTTTTGATTTTTCTTCTTTATGGACTTGCATTTTTTTATCTCCGCAAATTTAAGCCCCTCTTTTGGGCTAACTACTTTAAATAGATGTTATTAGGACAAACAGGCGAAAGTGCCTCTTAGGAAATCCAACATTCAAACAGGCGTCTGTATGCTTTTAAAAGTGTATTTATTGTTCCGTCAGTCATACCCAACAAAAATACGAAAAAAAACATTTAAATTGTTTAATTTAATGTTTTGCTAAACAAAAGACATAGACGCTTGTATTAAATGAAAACAAAACTAAAATCGATGAAAAAACTAATTCTTTTCCTTCTTATTATTCCTTTTGCACTATCAGGTTTTTCCCAGGTAACAGATGCTGAAAAAGCACTAAAAGCGCCGCCTGCAGAAGGGGAAAATGGCTGGACAAAAGGGCTTAAAGTGGCTGTAAATCTATCACAAGTTTCACTTACAAACTGGGCTGCCGGAGGTCAAAACTCACTTGCAGTTAATGGTTTACTGAACAGTTTCTTAAATTTCAAGAAGGACAAATACTCATGGGAAAACAACCTCGACATGGGATATGGTATTATCAAACAAGGCACAAAAGCATTCTTTAAGGCAGATGACAAATTGGAATTCAACTCAAAATTCGGGTATAAGCTATCAGAAAAAATTTCAGTTGGAGAATTAATCAATTTTAAAACTCAGATGGCTCCCGGATATCCTTCCCCCGAGGATATGACTTTAATATCTGATTTACTTGCTCCCGGATATTTCATTGGCGCTATTGGCCTGGATTTCAAAACAAGCGAGAACTTTTCACTTTATGTTTCGCCGGTAGCCTCAAAAATGACCTTCGTTATGAATGAAGCCTTATCTGAAGCCGGAGCTTTCGGTGTCGATCCGGGGAAAAACGTACGAGGTGAGTTTGGTGGTTACATCAGGATGGCATATCAACGTGACATAATGGAGAATGTTAATTTCCAGACTAAGCTGGATCTATTTTCTAATTACCTCGACAATCCTCAGTATATTGATGTTAACTGGGATGTTTTAGTAATGCTAAAAATCAACAAATGGCTTTCAGCATCTATCAACACTCAATTGAAATATGATCATGATATTGAAATCGGGAAAGACACCAATGATGATGGTGAGCTGGACGATTTTGGGCCAAGAGTACAATTCAAAGAACTTATCGGCGTAGGCCTGGCCTTCAGTCTATAAAAATAATTTATCCTGATGTAAAAAAGTCTCCTGAAATAAATCAGGAGACTTTTTTGGTTTATAGATCCCGGGAAACCCCGGATTAATTAGCTACTTTATTTGAACCAGAGCTTCAGTCATTTTGATCGTCATAGGTATACTCATCGGGTTTGGTAACTGAGGGGACTCAATAGATATCGCACCTGAGATCTCGGTCACGACATCCGCCTTTAGTAATAAGCCTGTGTTAAAATCAACATCATATCCGCCTTGTTTTTTCCCAGACAATTCGTAGTTCATTGTCATGCCTTGTACTTCCATGGCATCCATCGCCAGCTGCTTAATGGTAACATCCTGCTTTATTGTTGCTGTTTCGTTTGTAACTTTAGCGAGAGTATTCTCAATCGAATTTTTAAACTTAACCATCTGGGTGCTTTCCGACTCATCAGTCCAGCTTGACTTAACCTTAGTTTTCCCAGCAGGATATTTAAAAAATATAGCCCCTAGTTGTCCCTTAAGACCCTCATCACTGGTGCTTTGTGAAGCCAAACCTGAAAGCATTTGCTGCTGTGGTTCGTTCCCAGCTCCCATAGTTTCAAGAATTGTTTCAATATATTTCTCTGTGCCTACCATTTCAATTACCTCTCCTTGTGGACTCATAATAAAAGAAAATGGGATATTAATTATTTTAGTATAATATTCCATACCTGCTGGTGCCTCATCGCCGGATTCTGTGTCATAATTTATATTGACGTACTCATTCTCCATTACCATTTTCATAGCAATAACTTTTTGCTCAATCAGAAAATTACCATCAGTTTTTACCTCAAGAACCTTAAAATTATATTTTGTTTCCATCAGGTTTTCCATAACCTGCGACTGGCCCATAACTTCCTGGGATATTTCTTGTTTTAATGAATGGCTAATAACCATCTCTTGTCCTACGCTGAGATTGTACTTAAGCTCAACTTTTTTTGCCTGAACAGCTGCGGTGCTTAGCACAGCTATAACCAAGATTGATAAGATTCTTACTTTTTTCATCATTTTATACATTTTTTTTTAATTCAGATCCTACTTATAATATTTATTCCGATCACATTTTAATACTCCATCTACCACTTCCAACTCCGCCACCTGCAAAGATGTTCTTTTATATTCAAATGGCATAGTTTGATTATAGGAAAAATCAGGATTATCAAAAAGTCGCCTGCCGGGGTGAACAAAATAAAACATGTATGCACGGTCATTCAGAATAATAACATCAGGATGTTGCCCAAACCATCCATCATCATCTCTCTGACCCGGGTCAACCATAATCAATCCTTGCGACTCCCAATTATTACCATCCGGTGAACGATACACAGGTATTCCACTGCCGGTATCGCCCAGCAGCCAATAATAATCTTTCCAGCGAATAACATTTGGAGCTTCATGGGACCTGTCGGTCACGCTACTTTCATCAACCATACTCCAATCATAGAGATTATCGCTATCAGCAGCTTTTGAGTGAGAACCAGCGGCTTCATCCTTATACCATAATCTCCAGACTCCATTTTCCAGTTGCACTAAGCCGGGATCAATCACACGATCAGAAGCCAGCTCCAGTTGTTTCTGAAAAGTCCATGAAAAAAGATCATTACTAGTTAGATGAATTATATGCCTTTCTCCACCCCAGGCATGGTAAATTCCCCTAATGAAGGTAACGAACATATGGTATTCCCCCTTAGCTTCAAGGACCTCCGGAGCCCAGAATGTTAATTGTCCTGCTTCAAAATCCAAGCCCTTGCATAAGCCTTTATAATACCATGTTTTACCATCATTCGCCGATGCAGCGATCCCAATATCTGTTCCATAGCACCAGGAAACACCCTGAGACGGAACATTTGCCCTGCGTTGGGTATAGAACACCCACCACTCGCCAGCTTCTTCATTCCAGATGACAGAAGGATCGGCAGCGCCATCATATAGAGGATCACGAAAAAGAGGAGCAGGCGCATTTTCAATATCAAAAACAGGCTGGCTGTAGGACCCGCCAATAGCAACAAATGACAATAAGATAAAGTAGATTAGCTTCTTACGCATTA
>CAYUNU010000021.1:0-18399 GCA_964446195.1 uncultured Porphyromonadaceae bacterium
TACAGAGTTAGATCGTCTGCAAAAAATAAAAACAGAGGGTACAATAAAGATAGGCCTGAGCATGGCTATCAATGAAGAAGCACAATCGGCTTATTACACATCCCGCCTAGGTATACCACATAATGAAATGATACATTTCTTTAAGAAAAACATCAGGGATAACGATAAGTTTGAACTCACTATGCTCCATTTCTTTGTAGACTCTGGCATTAAGGACACACTATATTATTGGGGTGAATTTCAGAAAGCATTAAAACTCTACATCGAGCTTAAAAAAGAAAGTAAAAATCTTAACTCTTTTAACCTTGGCGGGGGATTTCCAATCCGAAACCATCTCGGCTTTGAGTACAATTATGAATACATGATTAATGAAATAATTAAGAATGTTAAGGATGCATGTACCAAGGAGAATGTTCTCGAACCCGACCTATACACCGAGTTTGGAAGATATACAGTTGGAGAGTCCGGAGCAATAATCTTTAAGGTATTGGAACAAAAACGGCAAAACGATACAGAAACATGGTATATCATTAATAACAGCCTGATGAATACTATTCCCGATGCCTGGTCTATTCATGAAAAGTTCATTCTCCTGCCTGTTAACAAGTGGAAAAATGAATATGGCAGAGCTAACATAGGAGGCATAAGCTGTGATCATTCTGATTACTATAATTCGGAGGATTTAAATCAGGAAATTCTTTTGCCAAAATACTCCGAAAAAGATAAAGAGCCTCTCTATCTTGGTTTTTTTCATACCGGAGCATATCAGGATTCAATATCGGGATATGGTGGTATTAAACACTGCCTTATACCCTCACCTAAGCATGTAATCGTTGATCGCGATGAAAAAGGCAATATTATCGACTACGTGTATCGAGAAGAACAGTCTGTAAATGAAATGTTTAACATACTAGGATATAATAGCGACATATGAAAATATTTGGAGGTGAGGAAAATATTTATTCCGATTTTCAAAATGCAAAAGTCCTTTTGCAGTCTATTCCATATGATGGAACCAGCACCTGGGGCAAGGGAGCAGATAGAGGCTTTGAAAAGTTTATCGAAGCATCTGAAAACATGGAGTTGTATGACATCGAAACAGATTCGGAAGCATACAAATCAGGCATTCATGTTTTACCAGAATTGACAGAAAGCACATCTCCGGAATCAGTTTTCCAAGCTGTATATGATAATACCAAAGAGTTACTTAAAAATGAAAAATTTCTAAGCTTTTTTGGAGGCGAGCATTCAGTGAGCATTGGGATCATTAAAGCATATAGCGAAAAATTCAAAGACTTAACTGTATTACAACTTGATGCGCATGCCGACCTTAGGGAAAGCTATCTGGGATCAAAATACAACCATGCATGTGCCTTACATGAAGCCAGCAAAACAACCAACCTTATACAGGTAGGCATCAGAAGCATGGATGTAAGTGAAAAAGAGTTCCTGAATCCAGACAAGTGCTATTTTGCTGAGAATATGTACTTTAATGACGATTGGATTGAAAGATCTATCGGTCAGATGACAAATAATGTTTATATTACCATTGATTTAGATGTATTCGACCCATCAATTATGCCTTCAACAGGAACCCCTGAACCTGGAGGCTTGGATTGGAACACAACAATAAATTATCTGAAAAAAGTTTTTTTAAACAAAAATGTTTTAGGCTTTGATATTGTGGAGTTTGCACCTATCGAAAATCTAAAGGCGCCGGAATTCTTGGTCTCCAAGCTTTATTACAAATTGCTGTCATATAAGTTTGGGACTGGAGATTTATAAGGTATAACAAGAAGGTTTAGATAAAAAAACTATATATAAAGGAATTAATAATAATGGAAATGAATACTCAAAGTGGAGCGGTTAAAGCTTTTATGCTTGAACATTTCAAGCATTTTAACTCTGCAGCCTTAATTGACGCGGCTGAGGGATATAAAGCGCAACTTACAAAAGGGAATAAAATGATGATCACTCTTGCTGGAGCAATGAGCACCGGCGAACTGGGAAAATCATTAGCAGAAATGATTAGAAATGGAAAAGTGGATATCATATCTTGCACAGGAGCCAATCTGGAAGAGGATCTCATGAACCTTGTGGCTCACAAAAAATACGAGAGGGTTCCAGGATACCGCGATTTATCACCACAGCAAGAATGGGATCTATTGGAACGAGGATTAAATCGGGTAACAGATACCTGTATCCCAGAAGAAGAGGCTTTCAGAAGATTGCAAAAGCATATTGTCAACATCTGGAAAGAAGCAGAAAAGAACAATTCGCGATTTTTCCCTCATGAATATATGTATAAGCTACTTCTATCAGGTGTCCTGGAACAGTATTATGAAATTGATCCTAAGAACAGCTGGATGCTGGCGGCGGCAGAGAAAAATTTACCTATTGTAGTTCCCGGATGGGAAGATTCCACAATGGGAAATATTTTTGCATCGTACTGCATAAAGGGAGAGCTTCAGCCCTCAACAGTGAAATCTGGTATTGAATATATGGTATGGCTGGCAGATTGGTACACAGCTAATACACAAGACAATGGCATTGGGTTTTTCCAGATCGGCGGAGGTATTGCCGGGGACTTCCCAATATGTGTTGTCCCCATGTTATATCAGGATTTAGAAAGAACAGATACTCCTTTCTGGAGCTATTTTTGCCAAATTTCCGATTCAACAACAAGCTATGGTTCATATTCCGGTGCTGTGCCAAACGAAAAAATTACCTGGGGCAAACTTGACATTGACACACCGAAGTTTATCGTTGAGTCTGATGCTACAATTGTGGTCCCATTAATTTTTGCATATTTATTGGAATGGTAATAAAATCCTATAATCTATATTCATGGCAAGGTTTCTTAAGGATCGTCAAAAACTAGCTGGACAAGCCCCTGGTTCTATCATTTTTGATGGACATCAAAAGATGGAGGCGCCAATTATTAATTTAATGCAATATGACGCAAATGGACTTGTGGAAAAAAGCTTTCCATCAATTCACATGGCTTTAGAAAGTATAAAAAAAGGAATGGTTAACTGGATCAATATTTATGGGATCCATGATACCAACATGATTTCTCACATAGGAATGGAGCTTAACCTGCCTCATTTACTCCTGGAGGAAATACTCAATACCGACCAACGTCCTAAATATGAAGATGGAGACAATTATGATGCTTTTATACTCAAAATGCTATTCCTGGATAAAGAGACAGATCGGATTGTACCCGAACAAGTTAGCTTGATATTGGGCGAGAATTACATCATCACGCTACAAGAAAGAGTTGGGGATTTTTTCAACCCGGTGAGAGAAAGGATCAGAAGCCCCAAGTCAAAAATTAAACTTAGAGGGAATGATTACCTGGCCTTCGCTCTAATGGATGTCATTGTAGATAATTATCTTGCTTTAGCAGAATCTGTCGGGATGAAAGTAGAAGATTTGGAGGATAAATTATTTATCAACACAGACAAAAACACTATTGAAAAAATCTACCAATACAAGTTGGATATTAACTTTTTGCGTAAGTCTATTCGGCCATTGAAGGATTTTATGCAGCTTTTGATAAAATCAGAGAATTCACTATTCAAAAAAGACACAAAGCCATACCTTGAGAGATTAATTTCATTGGTAAACCATGTGGTAGAGGCTGTTGAACTATACAATGGACTGGTTTCCGATCAGCTCAACATATATAATGCCAACGCCAGCAACAAAATGAATGAGATCATGAAGGTTTTAACAATCTTCTCAACTGTTTTTATCCCATTAACATTTATTGCAGGTATTTATGGGATGAATTTTGAATACCTGCCAGAATTGAAGTTTAAATTTGCCTATCCAATATTTTGGCTCGTGGCGCTTCTAATAGGAGGCGGACTGCTAATATTTTTTAAAAAGAAGAAGTGGCTCTAAACCCAAGCTGGCAATTTTATAGACACAAATTACATTAATATGGAAGAAAAAATAAAATACTGGGCAATGATTATTGGGATTGTGGTTATATCCTACATAACATCTCTGGTATTCAGGAAGCTATTGGCCCGGATTATAAGAAGAAAATCAAATAGCTTGATGGAGGATCCAACAAAGTTTGTTTTTCTTAAGAATAGCGTATCATTCATCATTTTCACAATTGCACTAATTGTCATTTTCATTAACACACCCGAGTTGGAATCCTTGGGCAAAGGTCTATTCGCTGGTGCAGGGATATTAGCTGCCACGATAGGTTTTGCCTCACAAAAAGCTTTTTCAAATATTTTAAGTGGAATATTTATCCTGATTTTTCGCCCCTTTGGAGTTAAAGAAACAATTGAACTAAAAGCAGAAGGAGTTAAAGGTATTGTTGAAGAGATCACTCTACGCCACACAGTAATAAGGGATTATGAAAACAGGAGAGTAATTATTCCCAATAGTACAATCAGTGAAGCAACCTTGGTAAACAGCACAATAACTGATGCAAGAATAAGAAAGCACATAGAGTTTGGAATTAGTTATGATTCCGATATTGACCTGGCAAAAAGAATAATAGTAGAGGATATATCCAATCATGAAAAATTTATTGACACAAGGTCAGAAGAAGAAAAAGACACTTTGCCTCTGGTTCAAATAAGGGTAGTGGAGATGTCAGATTCCGCAGTTATTATTAAGGCATATGTCTGGACTGCTTCAAATGATGACGCTTTTGATCTACATTGTGATGTTTTAGAAAGTGTAAAAAAAAGGTTTGATAAGGAAGGTGTTGAAATACCATTTCCACACCGGACTATTGTTTTTAAGAACAAACCAAGCGACAATAATTAAAATACACCATGGTAATACTCCAGCTGACTCACTTCCTGAAAACCCATACATCTTGTTCCATCTTGCCTGGAATATGCTCTAATAGGGTGAGTTTCTGAGTCCATTTTTTGACATAAGCTGGAGCTTGAAAGGCTGCAAAAGTTCTATGGCCTTCTTTAACCTGGCCCCTTACAACCAGTCTACCGGAAATAAATATTTGCTTTTCCGCTTCTGAGAGTTTATTCAGAAAGCCTTCACCATGGAGGGTTAGGAACAGTATTCCATCTTTGCGCAGGACACGCATCAATTCTTTGAGCCATCTCAAATGAGCTTCTTCAGAAAGATGTGTGAATATTGATATGCCGTATATTAAATCAAATGAATCATCTTCATATAGAAGTGGTGGCAATAGTTGATTTTCTGAAAAACTAATCCCGGCAAGATTTTGGTGGCACCATCTTATGGTACTTTTATTATAATCAGTTCCACTAAAAGATTCAGCTTCAGGCACCAATTCCGGCAGGTGCCTTAAAACACGAGCCGGACCGCAACCCCAGTCGAGGATATCAGCTTTTTCCAAACTACGGTGTTTCTTGATAATCCCTAAAAGCCAATCAGCTGTATTTCGGCCATTATCGTAGTACCGCTGATAATCAAGCAGAAATGACTCATACATCATATAGTCTGGAGGGAGAACAAGCCCAGGGTTATTCTTCAGAAATTCCCGGTTTTTCCTCTTCATCTTTAATCGATGAATCTGGTACCTCATTTTGTCTGATGCTTGCATCAGCCCTAAGGCTCTCAATACTTTTGTAATCCCACTTTTTGCCAAAGTCAATTATGCTTTAGGTTACTTATTTCTAATAATTCAGATTTAGCCTCAAAGATACAAAATGGCAAGGCAGGAGCTTAATAAAATTATTCAACAAGCTGATATCGTTTTTCTCTTTTTGCAAATTCTTTTGCCTGATGCATAAAAGCCTGGAGTCTACTTTCAAAGGATGCATCAACCTGACCATCATAAGCAAAGTTCTCCCATGGAATATTTTTGTGGTCCTTCCTGAACAATCCACTAACAGAACAATTCAAAGTGCCTGGCATACAGGTGAATGGAAGAATATTCATTACACCTGATATATGTTCTTCGGAGAGTATAGATACAGTACCAATTGACAATGGGGGATCACCGTCATAGTCGTGATGAATATAATCATCACATCTTTCCAGCATGTCGGCCACATGGACAAATGGCCCTATGGGCATTATTTTTTCTACTGCCTTGATCAGGTTATTCTCAAAATATGCTTGGAATCCTCCTTGCACCTTTGATTTAAACACGCCTTTCCAATCCTTTTTCCACTTGCTGTCGCGGGTATACCTATAAGTTGAATAGCTTATCCATTCAGCTATTGGAGCCATCATTGTTTCTGCGCCAAGGGCCTCTAATCGACGTACAATATTTGCACTGCAAAAAATATTATCACGCATATAAATCTCACCAACAACAGCAATTATTGGTTTGCGCTGTCCATGAGTCCTGGGAATTTCCTTAAACACTCTTGCTGCAGCTGTCAGGGTTTTCTCCAGATCTTTAGCTCCCCTTTCCAGGGATCCAACAACATTTTGCAATTCCGCTTCGTAAACCTTGTCTGTATCTCCTGTATTTATTTCGTAAGGTCTTGTTTGCTCCTTCATCTTTCTCAAGAGGTCGATTGCAACCATACCTTTCCAGGAAATAGTTCTCCAGGTAACTGGATTATCAGGAGAGATAGTGGTATAGTTATCCTCATTACTAGGATGAACCATCATAACATCCCTGAAACCCAAGCGTTCAAAAATTATTTCCTGCAGCTTATTATAACCTCCAAAGCGGCATGGCCCATTATGGTCAGGCATAAAGAATGCAGATTTAGCCGGGTCAATTCCAGGCTCATGAAGTTTTTGCAGGAAACTTCCTGTTGTAGCAATTGCCGGGAAGCACTCTTGTCCATTCGTATATTTCCTACCATATTCGAGTGATTCTTCATTAGGCATTGGCAGTAGTTCAGCCTTAATACCAACATGTCTGCAAGCACCAACCATAGCATTCACAACATCGTTGGCATAGGGGAAATATATCGTCCTTTCAGTTATGGGCAAGGGCTTTGCGATAGATGCTTCCTTTACTACCTCCTTCTTAAGTTTCCCCTGATAACCATCTAAGCTATCCAAAAATGCCTCAATTCGGGTAATCATTCCGGCATTAGCACTATGTTCGTCAACCTCCAGATGCAGAAATGGTTTTCCTTGCATCTCCCTTCTCATATAATGCCTTAGGAAGGAGTCTGGACCACAACGGAAATTCCCAAGAAAAACAGCATTTAGCCGATCACTCCTGCTGATGTGTTTAACAGCCCTAAGAATCTTGTCTCCATTTGGCCAATACATCATTGGATAGAAATCAAACACATTTTCTTCCTCAATGGGGAGATAATCCAGAGGGATTGGCAGGACATCCATCCCAATCAGCTTGTCAACCAGATTGAGGTTAAGAGCAGGATCACTGGTATTATATGGTCGTCCTAAAACGATAAAGATCCTCTTGTCATCAGGTAGATTGGCCATTACCTCCTTGCCTCTAATCCTAATTCCTTGCTCAAAATTTTTCTGCGCTTCACGTGCTTTAACTGTTGCTTCGAGTGCTTGTTTTTTTGAAATGCCAAACTTCTCTTTCGCAAAAGCAACAAATTCTTTTTGGAAAGCCGTTTCGAAATGCCTCAGGTGAAAAGTAGGAATCAATAGCTTTTCGTTAACAGCCGAATCCCTGTAGGCGGCCCTAACCATAAAAGGGTGTGATTGAATCCACGGGCAGTTGCAATTACTTGTTGGATTGTCCTCGCTTGCTTCAGCATTAACAACAAATGGCAAAAACACATGGTCGACATTCTTACTTAATAAATCATCCACATGGCCAAAGATCATTTCAATCGGTAAACATGTTTCAGCAGTCATTAAGTCGATCGACTTTGTCAACATCTTCTTGCTGGAGGGAGAAGAAAGAACCACTTCTAAACCAATACTTTCCAGGAGTGTGCGCCAAAATGGAAACTGCTGAAAGAATATTGTTAATTCGCGTGGGATGCCAATAGTGGGCTTTCCCGAATTCTTTTTAGGCTTATATCCTTCGAGTAACATCCGGGTTCTTTCCTTGAAAAGGTTTGGTATATCTTTCCCTATACCCTTACGTTCCTCAACTTCATATCTGTCGCATATCCCACCATAAAAAAGAGGATCTCTTCCTTCCACAGTCACTTTGCGTATTTCACACCGATTAGCACAATATTCACAAACAAATTTATCTGTTTCATATTTTATATCACTAACCTTAAAACCACGGAATCTGCTATTCTGCCCCTTCTTCATGCTTCCTCGTGCAAGCATTGCGGCACCAATAGCACCCGTTATATCAAAATGTGGAGGCACATGGATCTTCTGGCCGGTAACTTTCTCAAAAGCTGCCACAACAGCCCTGTTATTTGTCACTCCTCCCTGGTAATAAATCTTTTTACCAATAGGTTTATCATTCACTACCCGGTTAAGGTAGTTCTGAACCGTTGAATAGGCCAGACCAGCGATAAGGTTCTCCTTTTCTTCTCCTTTCTGCTGAAGGGAGTTTAGATCGCTTTCCATAAAAACAGTACACCGGTCACCCAGTTTTGCCGGATTGGAGGCTTCAAAAGCCAGAGCTTCAAACTCCTCTTTTATATTTATATCAAGTTTTTCGGCTTGCTCTTCCAGGAAAGAACCAGTTCCTGCGGCGCATACCTTATTCATTTCAAAGTCAACAATCACACCGTTCTCAATTGAAATATATTTTGAGTCCTGTCCTCCTATCTCAAAAATCGTATCCACGTCAGGATCACTGGCAATTGTTGCGGTTGCCTGAGCTGTAATTTCATTTTGAATAATATCCGCTCCAATGAAATCGCCTGTCAGATATCTTCCAGAACCAGTAGTACCTGCAGCCTTAACAACAATTCGACTCCCTACTTCCTCTTCTATTTCCCTAAGGCCCTGTCTAATGGCCTCAATCGGCTTACTGGCTGTGGGTAAGTACCTACGGGCCACCACCTTGTCTTCATCAGTTAGAAGGACAAGGTTTGTGCTAAGGGAACCAACATCAACTCCCAGGCTCACTTCCAGGGGGGGGCCATCCTCAGGAAGAGGTACTATTTCTTTATTGATATTTGACACAGTTGGAAAAAGTTTGTCGAGAGATGCACCGGCTCCTTTTTCATAACTTGCCAGATAATCTTCTAACTCCTTGAGTCCTCTGTAACTCTCAATCGTCCCTTTTTCCTGATCATCAGAATACATTATTGAACCAATTGCTCCCATTGAAGCAAAATGTATGGGAACAATAAACTCTTCGTTTTTTAATTCCAGGACTTCCTTAAAGGCACGCACCATTCCCGAATTAGCAGCCACACCTCCCTGGAAAATCACGGGAGGTGTAATTTGTTTGCCCCTTCCCAAGGTGCTTTTCAGGTTACGAGCCACGGCAAAACATAGGCCCGCCACTATGTCGTGAACAGGAGTGGCTATTTGCTGAAGGTGAATCATGTCACTCTTCGCAAAGACACTACACCTACCTGCAATCCTTGGAGGATTAGCCGATTTGAGAGCCATTTCCCCAAATTCCTTGTCTATGTTTATTCCGATGCGCTTAGCCTGCTGATCAAGGAAAGAGCCCGTTCCTGCAGCACATAAGCTGTTCATAGAGAAATCGGAAAGCACCGATTTTTGTGAAACATGGCCATTCTCCATAAAAATCAACTTGCTGTCTTCACCGCCCATCTCAACAATTGTCCTGACTTCTGGATGAATTTCAGCCACTGAGCGGGATTGGGCAATTATTTCATTGACATGTAATCCCCCAAGCAGCTCGGCGGCCTTCTTTCCACCAACACCTGTAAAGGCTATGGTTCTAAGCTCCTTGCCATTTTGATCCTCTAAAATATTGCTCAATCTTTCATGAAGCTTATGGAAGGGACGTCCATGACAGTAATCATAATATTCCTCTAAAACTCGATTCTGATCATCTACAATAACCGTGTTTACTGAGATTGAGCCAATATCAATACCGATTTTATAAAACATAATATCGACAGTATGGTTGGAGACTAAATATGCTTAAAACTAGCTTAAATTCCAAATAAGTGTGGACCATACAAAAGTCATTAGTCCAAATAATCACAGCTATTACCTGCAATAGCAGCCCCAATGCTCTGTGTCCCATCTCTCTGATTCCAAAATAATAACAAAATATTGATCTAGCTATTGCCAGAAAAAAAAATATAACTACTTTTGCAATCCAAAGTTGCAGGATGAAGCAATTATGGCCCGTTCGTCTAGGGGTTAGGACGCTAGATTTTCATTCTAGTAACAGGGGTTCGATTCCCCTACGGGCTACAAAATTTATTGAAAAGAAAAATTAAATGGCACATCACAAGTCAGCACTGAAAAGAATTAGGCAGTCAGAGAAAAGACGGGATCACAATCGCTATTATGCAAAATCTGCTCGTAATGCTATTAAGAAATTAAGAAGCAGCACGGATAAAGAAGAAGCTAATGGCTTATTACCCGAAGTAAGCAGCATGCTAGATAAACTAGCCAAAATGAATATTATTCATAATAACAAAGCCTCTAACTTAAAATCCAGCCTAACAAAACACGTTAATAGTCTGTAAAGAGCAGTTTTAAGATATTTAAAGGGGTTGTCTTTATGATAAGGCAACCCCTTTTTGCATACCCCCCCCGACACCTGCTCCAGCTAAAGGCAGCATAATTTATTTGCATTTCTCTTTCCATTTTGATGGCTTTTATGCATCTCTATATTAAAAGCCTTTTATGAAATCATATCCACTTATTCGAATACAAGACATGGCCCTGGAAGACAGGCCCAGAGAAAAATGTGTCCGTTTGGGTCTCAAAGGACTCAGCAATTCTGAGTTAGTAGCAATTCTTCTGGGCACGGGATCAAGAGAAGAGTCGGCTGTGGGCCTGGCGACCAGGCTCCTTCACACTGCAAAAAACGATTTGTATATTCTCGGCAAATTAAGCCACGATGAGCTTCAAGCGATCAAAGGTATAGGTGAAGCAAAAGCAACCCGCATACTTGCGGCCTTTGAACTTGGCAAACGTCGACAGGCGAGTCCGGTCCCTACGAAAAAGAGCATCAGCTGCAGCAGAGACGCCTTCCAGCTTATTAATGCAGAACTGAGCGAACTTCCCAGAGAAGAGTTTTGGATACTGCTATTGAGCCGATCCAACCGCCTGATTGAAAAAGTAAGAATAAGCCAGGGAGGAGTTTCCGGCACCATAACCGACATCAGGATTATTCTTCAATCAGCCTTCAGCAAACTTGCATCAGCCATGATACTATGCCATAATCACCCATCAGGAAACCTTAAACCCTCAGAAGCCGACCTTAAAATCACCAAAAAAATCAGGGAAGCTGCTAAGCTAATGGACATTGCAGTACTGGATCATATAATAGTCGGTGATCAGGCATACTTTTCTTTTGCGGATGAAAACCTGCTGTAAAAAGCACAGATTCTTGTAAGCGAATTTTGCTATCTTCAGGCAGTAAATTCCTTTTCATGCTAATATATTCAACGTATATCAGTCCCCGTCTAAAATACACCCTGGACTTTGTTTTCAGAGAGGTTTTGAATATAAATATCAGGATAACTGATATTAAAGAAGAGTTGATTAATCATGATGGAGCCAAGTTGAACTATTCAGCTGTGAAGATTGAAGAAATTCCCTTTATTGAGGCAAGCAAGCTATTATTTGAGGTTAGTATAGTACCGCAAAACCCCAATCTTTCTGATTCATTAAACTGGGAAGGTCTGCCTGCTTTCTTCCCGGTTGGGGGAAAATCACTACTACCTTTTGATCTGTTTTCCGCCGTGTTTTTCCTGATATCAAGATATGAGGAATACCTGCCTTTCGATCCGGATCAACATAATCGCTTCAATTCAGGCCAAAGTCTGGCTGCTAAAATGGACTTCCTTGATAAGCCCCTGGTCGATCTATGGATCAATAAATTTGGCAAATTGCTGGAATCACTTTTTCCTGATGAAATAACTTTTGCAAAACCAAAATTCAGCTTCGAACCAAGCATAGATATTGATAACGCATGGGCCTTTAAAAACAAGGGCTTTTACAGAACCCTGGGAGCATTATTGAAGCCCGGTCAGGAAATGGAAAGGCGGAGCTTCCGATATCAGGTTCTGCGTGGCAAACAGCACGATCCATTCCATCAATTTGAAAAAATGCAAATGATCCATGAGGAGGCAGGAGTCAAACCCATATTCTTCTTTCTTATAGGACCTTACGGCAAATATGACAAAAATATATCTCCCTCAAACAAGGAGTTTAGACATCTGATTAAACAAATTGCCAGCAAATACAAGACCGGGCTGCATCCCTCCTATTCATCCAATTTCAATCAGGCTGCTGTCGTTAAAGAGAAAAAAGTTTTAGGCGACATATCTGGTCATAAAGTTGATGCAAGTCGACAACATTACCTGCGATTGAGATTCCCCGACACATACCGGGCCTTGATCAGAGCAGAAATATATTATGATTACACGATGGGCTATGCCGACAAAGCAGGATTTAGAGCCAGCACCTCCCATTCATTCTATTTCTTCGATCTGGAAAACAACAATGCCACCGAACTTCGCGTTTTCCCTTTTCAGGTTATGGATGTCGGACTGCGTGACTATGAACATCTGGATCCCGAACAAGCTCTTGAGCGTATACGGAATCTTATGGACAACACAAAGGAAGCGGGAGGTACATTCAGAAGCCTTTGGCATAACGAATCATTCTCCGAATGGCAGGGATGGGAAGGCTGGACCATAGTTTACATAGAGATGCTAAGCATGGCCTGTGATAGCAGTAACCTTTAAGTGATGGACATTAAATACCTTATTAATAAAGATATTGACAAAAAAAAGTGGGATGAGACCATCCGAATCTCTCCCAATGGAAATTTATATGGATTCTCATGGTACCTCGATACTGTATGCCCACAGTGGAATGCACTTATAAGTGAGGACTACAAGCATATCATGCCCTTAACAGGTAACAGGAAATTTGGCTTCAACTACTTATTCAGGCCAATACTCAGTCAGCAACTTGGTGTATTTTCTGTTTATCCTGATGACAAAAATATAACAGCTGAATTTCTTCAATCTATCCCAGCAAAATATCGACTGATCCAATACTGTCTTAACAAATCTAATATCCCTCCTGATGACTATAATCCAATAACTCATAGATCTTTTGAGCTCGATTTAGGTGCAGAATATGATGATCTAAAATCAGGATACAGCGAAAATCATAGAAGGAACCTTAGAAAAGCAGAAAAATCAGAAGGTAAGATTAGAGAAAACATCAGCCATTCCGAGTTTATAGACTTACTGATCAATGATAATTCGCCGGGGAGCAGTATCCTGGCAGGTAAAAAAAATCTTGCTTTGCTCAGGAACTTAATAGATACAATGCATTCTCATAAAGCAAGTAGAATAATCGGAAAAACTAATGCTGAAGGCAGACTTATCTCAGCTGTATTATTTGGATTTAGTCATGGTACATGGTACTACCTAGCTCCTGTAAACAGTGAAGAAGGGAAAAACAGCAGGGCCCTTTTTGCTATTATTGACTATCTAATTAGAAACCAATCGGGATTACTGGAAACTTTAGATTTTGAAGGATCCGATATTCCCGGCCTTGCTCAATTCTACGGTGGTTTTGGATCCAGGCAAATTTCATACCCTGAGATTCGTATTAACAGGTTACCATGGCCAATAAACTACTTGAAGTAGAGTAATTTCAGTCATTTTTTTTAGCTTTGACGCTTAAATCCTAGAATATGATTCATAACCTCAGTGACAACAACTCCCTGCTGAATAATATTTTAGCTGAAATAAGGGATGAAAAGATTCAGGCAGACCCCTTGCGTTTCCGTAGAAACCTTGAACGATGCGGTGAAATTTTTGCTTATGAGATCAGCAAAACCTTATCCTATGAAAGCAAAGAAGTCATCACTCCTCTCGGAACTGCGGAGGTCCCTCTTTTTTCTGATAAGATAGTATTGGCAACCATCCTCCGCGCAGGTCTTCCCATACACAATGGGTTCTTAAACTATTTCGACAGAGCGGAGAATGCTTTTATTTCGGCATATAGGGTTTATGATAAAGGCGGATCTTTTAATATAAAATTCGAACATATTTCTTCGCCTGGGATTAAAGGAAAAACAGTTATTCTTTCTGATCCCATGATGGCCACCGGGGCATCTGCTGTGATGGCTTATAAGGCGCTGCGCGAAAAAGGAACACCAAAGCATACTCATGTAGTTTCTATTATTGCCAGTAAGGAGGGCATTGAGTTTGTAAGACAAAATTTACCAATGCAAAAAACCTCCATTTGGGTAGGTGCTATTGATGACGAGCTGACCTCAAAAGCCTATATTGTACCTGGCCTTGGCGATGCGGGGGACTTAGCTTACGGAAGCAAAACCATTGATTAATCAGCTATTAACCAGCGTGTTTGAGTTTGATCGCCACATGCTTGATACATTTCTTTTACTGTTAAGCCCGAAACAGGGTGTATCAAATCCGGCTTTATTTTCTCAAGTGGTTTGAGGATAAATAGTCTCTCGTGAAGACGTGGATGAGGAACAGTCACCCCCTCCTCAACAATCACTTGATTGCCACAGAAAAGGATATCAACATCCATTACCCTGTCGCTATAAACACCCGACCTCTTTCTTCCCATAGCTTCTTCAACATCCAAACATATAGCCAATACTCTTGAAACGTTTAAACTGGTTTCAAAAACCAATATCTGGTTGAGAAACCAACTTTCCGACTGAAAGCCCCAGGGTTCAGACTCAATCACAGGCGAACGCATTGTGATAATACCCAGCTCATCAGCCAGCAAAAGGCCTGCCAGAGTAAGATTTTTCGACCTATCCCCGGTATTCCCCCCTATTCCAAGAATGACTTCAGCCATATTTATGTGTGTTTGTACCCAAATTGGCTAATAAAGCCTATTTTTACCAAGGATTTCCATTAAAAATCCGACAGTAAATAACATAATCGCAAATATGCGGCGAAATTAATTAAAATATACAGATGAGAAATTTTTTAAAATACACCTTTGCTAGTTTTTTGGGTGTTTTTTTAGCCCTTATATTATTGATATTAATAGGGATAGGTATTTTTTCAGCAGTCTTATCCACTAAGCCTGATGAAGTTAAGCTTAAAGCAAATACCATCCTTCAATTGGACATGAGTACCATAATCACTGACCGCACCATCGACAGTCCTTTTGAAAACATGAGTTTAACCACCATGGGCTTTAATGGTACACTTGGCCTATTTGATATTATTGAAAACCTGAAAAAGGCGGAGAATGATCCTAACATTGAAGGTGTTCTGATAAAATTAGATCTTGTATCTCCCGGCATTAGTACGATAGTGGAAATCAGGGAAGCAATCCTGAAATTCAGGGAAAGCGGGAAATTTGTTATTGCCTATGGAGATTACTACACCCAGGCCGGATACTACCTTGCCACTGCTGCAGACAAAATATATCTCAACCCGGAAGGTGTAATTGAATTCAGGGGTTTGAGGTGGGAAGTTATGTTTTATACCGGAGCACTTGAGAAATTAGGTGTTGAGGTTCAGGTTCTTCGCTATGGTAAATTCAAGGCAGCCGTTGAGCCCTTCCTACAAAAAGAGATGAGTGATGCTAATAAGGAGCAAACACTAAGCTACCTCGATGCAATATGGAGTCACATCCTGGAGGGAATATCATCAGGAAGAAATATTGACAAGGAAAAGCTCAATGAGCTTGCCGATAATATGCTCGTCAGGTCACCAAAATCAGCATTAGAGAATGGGTTTGTTGATGGCTTGTTTTACATGGATCAGCTTCATGATGAGCTTAATAATCTTACTGGCAAGGATAAAAATGCTAAGATCCAGATAGTAGGGATGAAAAAATACATTAATGTGCCTTCCTCAGAGAAAAAGGATTACACATCAGATCGTGTTGCAGTGATCTTTGCTACAGGCACCATTGGTCTTAATCAGGAAAGTTCCAGCTCCATTGGCGGTCACCCCATGGCCAAAACTATCAGAGAAGCAAGAAAAGACAAAAAGGTCAAAGCCATTGTCTTACGTGTTAATTCACCAGGAGGCAATGCAGTTTCATCAGAGATTATCCGAAGAGAGGTTGAGCTGGCAGCGCAAGAAAAGCCGGTTATCATCTCGATGGGTGATTATGCAGCATCAGGAGGATATATGATTGCCATCCCAGGGCAGAAAATCCTTGCCAGTCCAACAACACTAACAGGATCTATAGGAGTATTTGGCTTATTACCTAACCTGGAAAAGCTTGTTGAGGATAAAATCGGCCTTAGCTTTGATGGTGTGCAAACAAATGATATGGCCGGTTTGGGAAGCATTTTCCGCCCCCTCACACCTGAAGAAAGAAAAATAATGCAAAAAGGGATTGACGACTTTTACACCTCATTCACAAGTCAGGTAGCGAAAGGCAGGGATATGGACCTGGAAGAAGTTTATGAAATAGCCGAAGGACGAGTATGGAGTGGCAGCGATGCACTGAAAAATGGCTTGGTGGATGAGATAGGCGGCTTATCCAAAGCAATCGAATTGGCAGCTGAAGCTGCCGGGATTGATAACTACCGGGTTAGGCAGTTGCCCTACATGAAAGACCCGATACAGGAGATTCTTGAACAGTTTACCGGCCGTTCTATAAGTGCTCAAACTATTATGGAGCAGGAACTACCGGCGTTAAAAGATATCAGAGAAACATTACAGGGAGGAAGAGTACAAGCCCGTATGCCATATACCATTATGATACAGTAAAATTTTAAATTTGGGCCGCAAGCAAAAAATCATTCTAACGCTCCTGCCACTGGCCTGGATATACGGACTAATCCAGTGGACCAGGAACGTGTTGTATGATACCCGACTAATCCCGGGCAGAAAAGCCTCACTAAAAACCATTATTGTCGGTAACATTGCTGTTGGAGGTACGGGTAAGACCCCTCATGTTGTATGGCTGGCCCAGGAATTGTCAAAAACAAAAAGAGTAGCGATACTCAGCAGAGGGTACAAAAGAACAAGCAAAGGATTCAGATGGGTAGGTTGCGATGATGATCCCCGTCTAACAGGAGATGAACCACTGGAAATCAAGAGCCTCCTCCCAAACATCCCAGTAGCTGTTGATTCAAATCGGCTCAGGGGTGTTGATAGAATAAAAAGCGAGCTCGATTATGAGCCTGACTATGTTATTCTTGATGATGGTTTTCAGCACCGTAGTTTAATCCCACACTACTCCATTGTCCTGTCCCATGCAGAAAGACCATATTACTACGATTATCTGTTGCCAGCCGGAAGGCTCAGAGAGGGAACAAACTCAATAAAAAGAGCAAATTCTCTGATAATTACCAATACAACAAGCGGGAGTCATCAGGAATACAAAGATAACTCGAGCCTATACAAACTGAGAAAAGATCAGAATCTGTTTACCAGCTCCTTTATTTATTCCGATCTGATACCACTCAACGAAAAAGCTATGAATATCAGACCTGAGGAAGCCGATTCCTTGATGATAGTCACAGGTATTGCCCAGCCTGATAGCCTGATTAAACATTGGGAATCAAAACTCCCCTTGGTAATAATATCTTATAAAGACCACCATAAATATTCAGAAATAGATATCGATTTTATTGTTTCCCGGTTTAAAGAGATGAAAGGCAGCAATAAAATACTTATAAGCACAGGAAAAGATGCTGTTAAACTTAAACTATTTCCTCAAATTTGTGGGATAGCCCTTTTTTGTCAGAACAGACAACTTATTATTGATGAGGGACAAAAGGAAAAACTTCTTGAAAGCATAGAAAACCATGGATAAATCATTTCTGGAAAGCATAGAGTACTTGAAATCTAAAACAAGTATTAAGCCAAAATCGGGTATTGTTCTTGGCACCGGTTTAGGCGAGCTGGTTGATCATATTGATATTGAAGTTGAGATACCCTACGGGGATATCCCCCATTTTCCTGTATCAACCGTTGAGGGGCATCATGGGAAGCTTATCTTCGGGCATCTCAATAAGCGTGCTGTGGTTGCCATGAAAGGAAGATTTCATTATTACGAAGGATATAGCATGCAGGAGGTAACCTATCCAATAAGGATAATGAAACTACTCGGGATAGACGATATCTATATATCGAATGCAGCGGGCGGGGTAAATCCTGATTTTCAGATTGGCGATCTGATGATGCTCACCGATCACATCAACTTCTTTCCCGAAAGCCCGCTTAGAGGACCAAATATTGAAGAGTTTGGTCCACGTTTTCCAGACATGAGCCAACCTTATGATCTAAATATGAGAAGTCTGGCTCTGGTATCTGCTAAAGAGCTGGGCATCTTGTTACACCAGGGAGTTTACCTTGGCAACTCCGGCCCGAGTTTCGAGTCGCCGGCTGAATATTTGCACTATCGCACAGTTGGGGCAGATGCTATCGGGAT
>CAYUNU010000022.1:0-4767 GCA_964446195.1 uncultured Porphyromonadaceae bacterium
TTATGTGAGATTTGAAGATGAAACTTAAAGATGTATTACCATTCTTAGTGAGTGACAATATTTACGGGCAAATGATCAACTTGGGAAAAAAGGCAACAAATAAAGTGGAAATTACTGTCCTATATGACAATTATATATGTCTTGAAGGAACTGAATCTGATTGGGGATTCTCTTGTTTAATTGAAACGGAAGGGCAGAAGGTTTTATTTGATACCGGAACCAAACCTGAGATTTTATTTAAGAATGTCGGTTTAGCAGGAGTTGAGTTGGCAAAGGTTGATCAGATATTTATTTCTCATAATCATCATGATCATGTTGGTGGATTAACGAAAGTTCTTGGTGAAAAATCTGATATTCCGGTTTACCTTCCATATCTCAAGGACAGGGAGTTAAGCGACTGGGTCAGAGCGCAGGGCTCAAAACCTAAAAGCGATGTAAAGCCATATAAAATATCGGATAATGTATGGTCGAGTGGCACAATGGGGGAGCAAATTGCTGAGCAGTGTATAGTAGTTAATCATGAAAAAGGTTTACTAGTTGTGGTAGGATGTTCACATCCGGGTATTTCATACATGTTAGAAAAAATCAGGAATGACTTTGGGAAGGATATTTATGCTGTTTTGGGTGGTTTTCATTTAATGCAACATTCTGATAAACAGATTGATGGTGTTATTAAGGAATTCAATAGTATTGGAGTGAAGAAGTGTGGGTGTACACATTGTACCGGAGATAAGCAGATTCAGCATTTCAGAGAGGCGTATGGTGAAGATTTCATTGAGATGGGGACCGGGAGGACAATAATTATTTATTAGTATGGCAAGGACTTGTCCCTTGCCTTTCTTAGAACAGAGCCCTCTCTGGTTTATTTCCCAAAATTTCTTCAATTCTTTCCTCAATATCAGGAGAAATTGCATCAACCCAATTTAGGGCATCCAGGTTTTCTTTTAATTGTGCCACTTTAGAAGTACCAAGAATCACTGTACTAACATCAGGATTTTTCAAACACCATGCAATTGCCATTTTGGGAAGAGTAGTTCCAATTTCCTTAGCCAGCTCATTTAGTCCCCTGGCTTTTTCAACTTTTTCCAAAGAGTATGATCTATCTTTCAACCATTCATGCCCTTCGAAGCTTAGTCTTGTATCTCTTGGAAACTTATCCAAATACTTGTCTGTCAGGACTCCAGAACATAAAGGTGACCATATCGTGGTTCCAAGGCCCACTGTTTTATAGATTTGTGAGTATTCATTCTCAACCTTTTCCCTTTCAAACATATTGTACTGGGGCTGTTCCATTGTAGGGCCAATCAGGTTTCTTTCTCTGGCTATCATATGGGCTTCCATAATTTCCTGGGCCGACCATTCTGAAGTACCCCAATAAAGCACCTTACCTTGTTGGATAAGGTGGTTCATGGCCCATACGGTTTCCTCTATTGGCGTTGATTTATCCGGGCGATGGCAGAAAAATAAATCCAGATATTCGACCTGCATTCTTTTGAGGGCAGCATGACAGCACTCAAAAACATGTTTTCGACTCAGTCCGGTTTGATTAGGCTTTGTCCCACCATCGCCAAAAAACACTTTGCTGGAAACCATGTATGAGCTTCTGTCCCAGTTAAGTTTTTTCAATAATCTACCCAGGGCAAGTTCGGATCGACCTTTGTTGTATGATTCTGCACTGTCGAAGAAATTGATTCCTGCATCATAGGCTTCGCTGAGCAGAATTTCTGCATTCTTATCGTCTAAACGGTCACCAATTGTTAGCCAGGTACCTAAAGAGAGTTGGCCAACTTGTAATCCGGCTTTCCCTAAAAAATTATACTTCATAGCCCTTAATTTTGAGAGCCACAATTTACAACTATTTTATTTACTCCTGATTTTATCTTATCAAGGTAAGGCTTCCTTTTAAAGGTTCTGATCCTGGATCGGCTGATATAATATAGAAGTATGTACCCATTGGCATTTGCTCACCTTGTGATGTTCCATCCCAGGGATTCGGGTACCCCGGAGGTGATTGATAAATTAGTTTTCCTGATTTGTCGAAAATTCTCACTATCGCATCTTTATATTTATCAATGGATTGTATTTGCCACTTGTCATTTACACCATCATTATTTGGAGTGAATGCATTAGGAATACTTAGGGGGCCATCTCCCATAATCATTTCAATTTGTACTAAGGACTTACATTGATTAGCATCGAGTATCCAGGCTCGATGTTCTCCCAGGCCACAATCGTTTTTTGTTAAGCCTACATCTAAATCATTCCAAAAAGCCTGATAAGGAGCTGTTCCACCTCTTGGTAATAGAATGATCTGCCCATCGTCACAAAGCTCACAAGTTGGTGAAGCGATATTGTAATTATATTCAATTGGCAGAGGTTCCTTGATCTCTATCTTGTATGGCCAGTAATTCTGGCAGGCCGAATCTTTTCGTAGCATCAGGGAGTAGTGATCACCCGGACTCAGACCTTCAAAATGGCCTTCGTTCAGGAACCAGTTTTGTCCGCTATCCAAGCTATATTCTATGTCGATTGTTGCCTTTTTTGTAAGAACTAAAGCTGCTCCATCATTAGATTTATTGCAGCTAGCATCATATGTCATAACTGTATCAATATCAAGATCTTCATTTAGGTTAACCTGGATGTAAACACTGTCTTCAACCGAACAACCTTCGATTGTAGTTTTTACAGAAAACATTCCACTTTCATGTATAGTAATTGATTTTGAATCATCCCCTGTATTCCATTCATAAAGCTCTGCTGATCCGGCATCTAATATTGTGCTTTCACAAACAATCCGGTCCTTTCCGAGATCGATTTCAGGCATTGGTTTTATCCTGATGTTAATAGTATCCCCGTGCAGGCATCCGTTTTGATCCTGAACATGAAGCCAAAGCTCATTCTCTGATTTTTGAGGAGTAATGAAGCGGGTTGTGTCGCCAGTTTTCCATAGCCAGCTTAAATATTTTCCTCCCCCGTCCAGAGTTGTTTCGGTGTTAGCGCAGTAGCTTTGGTCGGGTCCCAGCTGAGGAGGCTGATAAGGCCAGACTTCAATCGTAATTTCGTCAAATCCTGAGAATTGATTTCCCAGGGAGTCTTTTGTGAAACCTTCAACTACATATGTTTTTGTTTGGTAGGGGTAGATGTCGATTGAGTTGGTAGTAAGATCAGCGGGTGATATCCATTTATAGTCTGTTGCTCCTTCGGCCAGCAGGGTAATTTTTGTTCCCGGGCAAACTTTTCCTTCGGGTGTTGCAGTGATACTTACATCCGGAGCCCCAATATCTGATATTGATATACTCGTTAACAGGGTACAGCCTGTTTCGATTGAAGTTAATGCTAGATTATAAACTCCTTTTTCAAGCCGGGATAGTTTATTTCCTGAGCTATCCGGGAACTCCTGCCAATCAAATATATATTCAGATGGCAGATGTTCGGTAATAACTTCAATGCTTCCTGCATTATAGCCCCCGGGTGTATTTTCTGTAATAACTTCTTCTATAACAGGGAGTGGCAAGTTCACAAGTACTGTTGTGTCATGTTTTGCACAACCATTATTATGGATGACTCTAACGCTGTATTCGCCTTCAATGGATACATCTCTAAATCTATTTTCCAGTTGTATGTTATCGCTCCATTGGTAAAAGGCGCCTTCACCCGCATCGAGTGTTGTTGTTTGTCCAATGCAAACCAGGGTTGTATCTTGAAAATTTAGCTCTGGTAATTCCAGGATATGTATTTCTTGTCTTTCGTTTAAGGTGTCACCATACTGTACGGCAAATAATTGCACGAAGTATTTACCAACATGAGGGAAGCGAAATTTCCCTTCAAGTGTGAGATTGTCTACTTCTGCTTTTCCTAGCTCCGACAGTCCGTCTTCGTCAAAGATTGTCCATTCCGGTTGTGTTGATCCTAGTCCGTAGACCGTTGATAAGAAAAAGTTTGTTGTGTCGCCGACACAAGTATTAACATAGTAAAATTTTGCAGCTGTAAAATATTCTGGCAGAAAGCCAGGCAAGCCATATTGTGCTGTTCCACCCAAGCCAGTGCCTTGGTTGATCAAGCTGGTTCCTGTTTCATAAAATTTGCAATCTTTTTTTGTAGGGTTATTAATAACTCCCAGATATTGTTTGCCGGGGTAGGTAATATATATTTTTCCGGTAAAGGCAAGTTGCATTGCGCCACAACTCTCATTTACTCTCGAAGGGTTAATTATTTCGCGAGAACTAATGATATCTAAACCGTTCTGATTACTCAAATCCCATCTATAAATTTGGCCTCCTGATGTTGTTGAAGCGTATAAGTAATTGTCGGTTGGCGAGAACTCCAATCCATATGGATCTTCAGGATTATCTTGTGTTCCAATTGGAAGAGTGGCCAAATATCCTAGTCTGCCTGTTTCCCGGTTGAAAGAAAAGAGTTCAATGATTTTATGGCTTTTAATTGCCTGAGCCAGATAATTGCCTTGAGGCGAGAATTTTAGGTAGCCAATAGCCGAAGTATTTTCCTCATCATCCAAATCAAGGTTTCCATGAATTTCGCCTATAACCTGGAACCTTACATCTTCATCAGAGATGTCAAACCCTTCTTCAGTAATTTTATAAATGTGGAAAGTGCTGTTTTTCCATGTGTGTCCAAACACCCAAAAATCCATCCCGTTGCTATGTCTGATAGCGGCAATTTTTTCGGTGCTTGAGAGCATAATTTGATGATTTTTTTCAATTACGCTACCCAGATTATTGTCCATCGACATGTCAACAAGGCTGTAAT
>CAYUNU010000022.1:4867-18279 GCA_964446195.1 uncultured Porphyromonadaceae bacterium
ATCCAGCCCGGCATTATCACCAAAGTACCATACAGCACATTCTTTCTGTGCCCACACGACATTTGTCAGGCATATGAATCCGATAAGGAAAAATATTTTGTAAATATTATGATGCATGCGACAAGAGTATAATTTTGGTTTTCCCTAATTTAAAAAATCAGGATAAAGTAAAATTAGCCAGGAAAAGGCACAAGTGAAAATAGAGGATAATGTTTTTGTAGCACCAAAAATTGATTTGGTCGATTGGATGAGATAGTTGGTTGATTATATTGATTATAAGGTAACTAATCAAGGTGTTTAACGTCTTAAAGTTGTAACCCAAAGCCAAAAGTGCCATGAAAAACAAATTTGTATTCCTATTCCTATTGATAATGGGCATCTGCATGATGTCGTGCTCAAAAAAAATGGTTTTCACTGTTGATCTCACAGAAATAAATCAGGATAAACTAGAAGTTTCATTAGAAGTTCCAAAACTACGGATGGATACACTTATTTATAGTTTTCCTGCGATTATTCCCGGACACTATAATCAGGTTAACTATGGGAGGTTTATCGATTCTTTATCCGCTTTTGACAAAGCGGGGAGGATGATGGAAGTTGAGTTGCAAAACACTAATCAATGGCTTATTCCTGATGCGAGCAAGCTTAATCGTATTACATATTTTGTTAATGATACTGAAGATGCAGATGTTGAAGCTCTTGTTTATCCGTGGGCTGCCACAAATTTCAGGAAGGATGAATTATTTATTTTAAATAATGGAGGGCTCTTTGGGTATTTCGAAGGGATGGAGGATCTGAGCTATTTGGTTCAAATGCATATACCTGAAATGCTGCATCCCAGTTCTAGTTTGGCTATGAATAAGTTGGAAAATAGTTGGGTCGATCTCACCTCTCCTGGATATTTTGATCTTATTGACTGTCCGGTTATACTTGCTAAGGCTGATACAGCAAGTTTTTATTTGGATCAAACTAAGGTGACAATCTCCTGTGCTAATGAGGCTAATGTATCGGTGGCACCCTATTTATCCTCCATGATAAGAGAGCATCTTTCCGCTGTTCAGAAATTTGCTCAGAGGGAATTACCGGTATCGGAGTATACATATTTAATCAATTTAAGGGATTACTCTGATTATAGTGATTACGTTTATAATAGACCTTTATCGCTTGACTTGTTTATGAAAATGTTTGAGACTCACGGGAGGCCAATGCCTGGGGCTCTTGAGCACAACACTTCTTCATACCACCATTATTTATATATGGGAAAGAAGGAATCATTGATGGACTTGATGGATGTTAGTATTATCCATGAATTCTTACATATATACACACCACTTCATTTGCATTCTGGATTAACAGGTGATTTTGATTATAATCAGGATAAGATAACTCAGCACATTTGGTTATATGAGGGAGTAACGGAATATTTTGCAGGTTTGGTGAAGCTACAGGGAGGGATGATGCATCTAGATGATTATTTGCAGGATATTGTTCGTTTCAAAATGATCATGGGCTCATATTTTCCCAAGGGTATGAAATGGACCGAGTTGAGTCGGAATATTTATCATAGCCCTTATAAGGAGCAATTTATGCAATTTTATCAGCAAGGAGCTATTAATGCTTTAATGCTCGATATTGAAATTATCGATTTAACGGATGGTGCAAAGACCTTGAAATCCGTAGTTTTTGAACTAATGGAGGAATATGGTAAAGACCGTTCATTTCCTGAGGATGAGTTTTTTGAAATTTTCACAGAGCATGTTCATCCTGATTTGATTAATTTTTTTGATAAGCACATCAGGGACACTCTTCCTGTTGATTATAAGGCACAATTGGCAAAGATTGGTATTGGATTTGAGCAAGAGAAGGAGGGTATGGTACCATCATCCATCCTTTCTGGGGCTATGGGTGTAAGTGATGTTATTGAAGCTTTTGGCTATTATTCCATTAATGAAAGCAGCGAGAAAAGTGTTTTTAAGCCCGGGGACAAAATTCGGTCGAAAGATTTTGGAAACAGTTGCCTTCGTCCATTTATAACACCCACGGGATTTATCTCTGAAACTGAAAGTGTTGAGATTCCGGTTTACAGGAATTATGAATGGATAAAGCTTCGGGTCATGCCTGAGTGGGAGGAAGGCACTTATAAGTACAGGGTTTATGAGATGAAGTCAAAAACTCCCAGACAAGAGCGTTTGTTTAATGCATGGAGAAACCCAGTTTTTCATTAACGATACTTTTATAAGTTTCTCCGATTGGGATCAATTGTTTGGATATTTTGACTCTGTTTTTACTAATTTCTTCTATTTTGCTGATAGGAACGATGAAGGATCTGTGTATCCGGATAAAATCTTTTTCAGGCAGGAGGTTAAGAATATTCGTGAAATTCATGAGAGTCATAGTTCTACCTTCTTTTGTCCATATACTAAGGTAATCTTTCATTCCCTCAATATAGAGTATATCGTCAAAGCGGATCTGCTTTAGAACCATTCCTGATTTTACAAAAAGTGATTCCTTATCTGTTTGAAGATTTTTTCTGGTTAATTTGATGTGCTCTGCTGCATTATTAACGGCTTTCAGGAACCTTTCGAAGGGGAATGGCTTTAGTAAATAATCCTGGACTTGCAGGTCGTATCCTTTCAGTGCATATTGGTTATGAGCCGTTGTAATAATTACCCGGGCATCGGGTTTCACGTTTTCCATGAATTCAATTCCTGTTAGCTTATCCATTTGAATATCCAGAAATATCAGGTCAACAGTTTGTTCCTTAAGAAAGCCAAGAGCCTCTACGGGGTCGGAAAATGATTTTAGCAAATTGAGAAAATCTACTTTTTTCACAAACTCCTTGATTTTATCGAGAGCGAGAGGTTCGTCATCTATGGCAATACAAGATATTTTCATGATAATTGGAGTTTTAGTAGCGCGGTGTATTTGTTTTTATGACTAGATGTGTGAAACTCATGTTTGTTAGGATATTGTAATTCTAATCTCCTTTGGAGGTTTTTCAGGCCGATACCTCCTATGAGTTCGGGGTCTTTTGGCGATTTTGATCTTATTCCATTGATAACTTCAAATTCAAGAATATTTTTCTCAACATTGATTCTTATACTAATTCCAGGGCTATCAGCCTCTTTATCACCATGTTTAAAAGCATTTTCTACTATTGGGATTAGCAGCATAGGTGCGATCTCGGCAGATTGAGTTATTCCTGATTTCTCCAGGCTGATTTTATCAGGTTGAGAAAGTCTTATTTTTTGCAGCCAAATATAGTTTTCAAGGTATTCGATTTCCTGGGTCAGCAACACTCGGTCTTTTTGGGTTTCATAAACAGCATAGCGCAAAATATCTGATAATTGTATTAGAGCTTCAGACCCCTTTGTTGGGTTTTTCAATACAAGTGAATCGATATTGTTTAAGGTATTGAAAAGGAAGTGCGGGTTTAGTTGTGATCGTAGATGGGCTAATTCTGTTTCCGATTTTTCTCTGCTCAATTCCTGACTTTTTATTTGCATGCCATACCACAATGTAAAAAGCTTAATTCCCATAGCAGCTCCCACTATCATGTTGATAATTAGAGCACTATTAAAATATTCTCCAACAGGTGTTTTTATATCCAATAAGCTGGAATCGAGAAATGTATAAACATTGTTTTTCAGGAATCTTGATATAAGAGCCAAAGCTATTACCATTGCTATGTATATAACTGCAGTTGAAAAGAACAGTTTCTTTTTCAGAACTCTGGGTAGCAAGATATACAGACTGATATATGTTGCACACATATCGAGTGGTACATAAAAGAGGTTTGCTTTAAGGCGGTTAAGCACCAGCCCCTCGCCAAAAATACCGGGAGAAGTAAAGAAGAATATGATTACAGCCCAGAACAGTAAATGCCTGAAGAAAGGGTTGCGCAAGAACTTTGGATAGGGAACTTTTTCCATGCCTAAATTTAGTGCATCATAAGCACTTTTCGAACATTTTGTTTCCTGTTTGTGTTGAGGACAACATAATACGCGCCGGTCTGATTGCCTGGCTGGCATTTAAACTCCCATGTCCAGTAAGGACTTGATCCTTCATTTATTGAACGATAGTCAATTATCTTGCCGTTTAAATCCATTATTGAGCATGTTCCATATTCATTATGGGAAATCATTGCTTTTATGTTTAGTTGATTACAAAATGGGTTTGGAAAACAATTGATTTCCGGAGATTGATCTAAATTATTCAATCCAATTCCGGCCACCAGGGGGTTCTGAATTTTCATTATCCAGGCGTTTATTTTTCCTGATGTTTTTGACTGTCCGCAGATAACAAAATTATTGTCCGTGTCGGCAATAATACTCGTGCACCAGCGTGAGCCTTCCAGATTAAAGTAAGTATCCATCAGTTCTCTTCCATCAGGATCGAACATTACGATGTACAAATTGTTTTTCCTTGAGTTATTTTGTTTAGCTACGCCACAATATGCAAGAGTTCCATTAGGAGACAGGGCAATAGACTTTCCATAGTCGTAGAAATTTGAGTTTGCTTCATACAATCTAAACCATAGTTGTATCCCGGATTGGTCGATTTTTAACACTGACAGTTCAAGAAAATCCTGTCCATGGACATCACTGTGTCCAATTACATAGTATCCATTTTCTTCATTTTGAATAATTTGATGTCCACTATCATAATTATCTTTATGATATGTTTTTTCCCATATCAGTTGGCCATCTTCGTCAACATTGGCAATCCAGAAATCTCGGTTTCCAGTGTCAGTGCTACCAGTTTCACCTGCAATCATGTATTCTTGTGCATTATTAATGATCAGGGTTCTGGGTATCTCGGGGCCTGCTCCACCGAAGAGTTTTATCCAGTCCACATCACCTGTATTACTCAGCCTGGCCAACATTATATCATTCTCACCAGCACCCATTGATTCTGTGTATCCAACAACTGTAATTCTTCCCTCATTATTCTCAACCAGATCGCGTCCTATCTCCAGTCCTGAACCACCAATTTGCTTATCCCACTGAAGGTCACCATCCTGATTAAGCTTGATTAGATATATATTTTTGTTCTGATCAACAGTTGATGAGGTATATCCGGTGATGGCGAATCCATTGTCCATTGTAGGAATCACAGACCAAGCATATTCCCAACCAGGTCCTCCGTATGTTTTATGCCATACTTTATTTCCCAGTGCATCAAATTTAGCAATTAGGATATCAGAATTATTGCCAGAGCTTTGCCAAGTATATCCTACGGCAATAAAGCCTCCATCCTCAGCACTACAAATATCTCTGAACCCCTTACTACCGTTGTTTTCAGATAGATCCGACCATAGTGATATTTCTATTTCGTCATTTCCATTATTTAGGGTTAAATCTTCAGCGTTTCCAGAAAAATCTAATCCTGATTTTTCCAATGCAGTAGAAATAATATCGATATTCTCTTGCATGTAGTACATTCCTCTTGTAGAGGTGATAATATTTTGATCACAAACCGGCGGTATATTAGGTCCGATATATGTTGCTCCTCCAGCTATATATTCACTGCTGTAATTATCTCTGCCAGAAACAGTCACTCCATCCAGGATGCCAGCCTTGGCCAATACTCTTACACCTGCGCAAGTGGCCCAGATCACTTTGTTTTGGTTCTTCGCTTCCTGGAGCAGTTCGGTGAAATGTGCTGAATTAATAAGGTCGGCATATGGATTGCTTACGGATTGCCAGTTCATAGGCATTATTGCTACAGCATCATAAGAAGTGATATCGGTGATTTCATCGATAAGAGTATCAACTTCAAAAGCTGTATTTCCCTTGCCGCGTGACCATGAGCATGGCTGAACTGTTTTTGTTATACCTGCCGTTGTTACCAAAAAGCCATATTCGTCCAGATTATCGATGTTAAAATGTGTGTTTGCTCCAAATTGATTTGGAAGAACTACAAGGATTTTGGGTTGAGATAATAGCTTAGAAGTACTTAAGAGGCTTAAGAAGAGGGTGAAAAGACAAATGATTAGGGTGAGTCTCTGCTTTGTCATCTTGTTTTGGTTTTATATTTTCAGCTAAAAGTATTTCAGCTCAAATAAGTATACAAAACCAATAGATCAACACCTTACTGAAATCGACAGACTAGGAATAGAAGCAACAAAGGATTACTTTTTTCTTGTTTTCCAAAATTCTTCAATTTCCTCAAGTGATTTTCCTTTTGTTTCTGGTAGTAGTTTGATAGTGATATACAAGGCTGGAATAGTCATGATGGCAAATATCCAGAATGTCCCATGAGGTTTAAGATTTTCTAGTGACCAAGGTACCATTTGTCCGACGAAGACATTGCCTCCCCAGAGAATAAGGGTTGCAACAGACATTGCTCTTCCTCGATAGCGTGTCGGAAATATTTCTGACAGCAATACCCATATTACCGGGCCATAGGAGAAGGCAAAAAAGGCAATAAATCCTAAAATGAAAATAAGCATTACAGTTCCTGAGCTGACGCCAAAGAAAAACAGAAACCCTACAGCAGTGAGGAAGAATATCATTCCTATCAGGCCTGTAGTTAGAAGGGGCTTGCGACCCATTTGATCGATTTTCCAAATAGCAAGGAGGGTAAACACTACATTGCATATCCCAATAATGACCTGACCTCCAAGCGCATCGCTTAGTTTAAATCCGGCTTCATTTAGAATTGATGGTCCATAGTATATGATGGCATTTATTCCACTTAGTTGACTGGATAGAGCGAGAATGCTTCCGATAATAAGTGGGAAAAGATACCCTTGTTTGATCATACCTTTAACTGATACTCCTTCTTCATTTATTGTGTTTTTGATACTCAAAACTTGTTCTTCAGCTATTCCTTTCCCATTTATTCTTGCCAGGGTCTGATAGGCTTTTTTCTCGCGTCCTTTTAACACCATCCATCTGGGACTTTCAGGAACCAATAGAACAAGTATGAAGAAGCCCAGGGCTGGTATTGATTCGCTGCCAAGCATAGCTCTCCAAATCTCTTTTTGGAAGATCAACTCCATGTTTCCTGTCAATGCAATATCATTATTCTGGGAGTTCTTAAGTAGCCAGGCATTGGCAAAATATGCCACTAGAATACCTAGCGTAATGGCAAATTGGTAAAGTGCAACAAGGCGTCCCCTGATTTTTGGAGGGGAGATTTCAGAAATATATAATGGAGAAAGCATAGATGCAATCCCAACCCCTATACCACCAAGGAGGCGGGCTGAGATAAGAAAGGAATGGTCAGGAGCAAGCATGCATCCGAAAGCGGAGACGAAGAACAAGAGAGCAGCCAGCATGAGAGAAATCTTACGACCGAAGCGATCGCTTAACATACCAGCTCCCGCTACACCAGCCACACAACCAACCAGGGCTGAGCTGACAAACCAACCTTCGGAAATGGAATTTAGTGCAAACTGATCTCTCACAAAGCTAAGTGTACCCGAAATTATTGCAGTATCGTAGCCGAACAGGAAGCCACCAAGAGCGGCAATTACCGAAAGGCCTACCAGATATATAATAGAACCAGAGTCTCTGTTTTTCATTGTTTAGTTTTTTAGCTTTTGCTAATTTAAAATGTTTAAGGGAATTTATGGGCAGCCCGGATTAAAAAAGAGGGTAGAGGCGTTTATCGACAGTGCCGTTCGCTTAAAACTCTATTACTAAAAATAGGGTGGGAGTAAAAGGTACTGCCTCTGCCATAATGTTAAAAGCTTTTCCTTGCAGATCGGGTATTTTCACCAGGTTTTGAAGCTTAATATTCTCTGTGTTTAAAAGGTTTAGAATAGAAAGGCCTGCCTGCAAATCAAACTTTTTGAAGGAAACTTTATACACCCCGGAAATATCCCATCTGGAGTACACAAGGTTAGTAGTATTTCTTTGGAATTGCAGAATACTTCTGTCCGGGAATCCTGAGCCAAAGACATAGTTGCTGGATAAATAGAAAGGATGAAAATCCAGAAGGAGTGCTGCTTTTATCTCATGTCGTTGATCCTGAGGGGATCTGTTGTAGGTGCTAAAAGTAAAATAAGGAAAACGTTCAACTGTTTTACTCAAAGTATAAGCTATCCAGGCAGAATGTTTTTTATACTTGGCTTCAAAAAGAAAATCCAGGCCTCCTGAGATTCCATCTCCGATATATATTTTCTTTTCCATAAAGTTTGGGAGATAAACATAGCGTGTAAGTCCGTTTAGCCTTTTAAAGAATGATTCCACCCCAAAACTAAATTTTGGTGTTTGATAGCTAACGCCAGCGCTTAGGTGATTAGCAGTTTGCAGAGGAATATCCACTCCATCACTTAAAGTCCAGAAATACCTGTAATTACCAGCTTCATCCAATACAGAGCTTTGAACAACATATTGATCGTATTTTCCCCAGGCTGCTTTTATTCTTAGATGAGGGCTTAACTCATAATTCATCGACAGTCGTGGCTGGATAAGCAGTTTTTTTAGGTAGCCTGGAGCATCGATTCTGATACCCGGTATTAAATTTAATCCATTTTTTAGTGATATTCTATCCTGAAAATAGCTCTCAAGAGCCAGAGCTTTATTTTCTTTGTGGTACAGATTTTGATCGATTGTGTCTTCTGAAAGAGAAATATCATATCCTTTAAAGCCAGCTCCCAGCTCCAGCGAATGGTTTTGGTTCAAATTGATAATATGCTCAGCCTTTGCCTTAATCTCCTTAATTTGATTTTGAACCTCTTCATATCTTTTTACAATGGAGTGTTGGCGGGCATGCTCGAAATTGGGTTTGGTTGTCAGGTGGTTGATTAAATCTTAAGAACAGATTGTCATGGCTTATTGGTTGCCATTCTCCCATACTTTTCCATAGAAAAAGGAGCTACCTGTTTGGGCATTTGATTCGTCAACTGAATTTTTGACAAGGTTATCATTAAAAGTGGCCATATCCAGGTTGTAGTAAAATCTGTCGATACCATGTAATAAATCGAAATGGTATGAATCGCCTGAATCAGTTACTCCCGAGTATTTAACGAGAAAATCTCTGAACATATAATCAGGAGAAACATTAATATCTACGAGGGATTTTTCGGGTGGCCTTGAACCCATAAATGGGTTTAGATCAGTGTTCTTGTAAAGGTTATAATATGTTTGGCGAAATGCTCCGCTTAAAACAGATTTGTTTGTGATCGGCACGGAAATCTTTGAATTAAGGGTCATGTTTGTTGCGGATAAAATAAATTCTGGTTTTTGTTTATTTCCATCAGTACCACTTATATCAACTATTGCTCCTGCTTTTCCTCCATAATTGGCTGGGTAACCGCCTTTCAAAAGTCGCACATCCTGTACCATATTTGGGTTTACCACACCAATATTGTCATTAAAGTTTTTCAAACCGAATATTGTAAATCCATCAAATAAGACTTCTGTTTGTCCTCTGTAGCTACCCCAGATAATCAAGTCGTTCGACTGTTCACCAGCTGCCAGGACGCCTGGTTGCAAGCGAAGGAGGTTGTATAGGGCGTTATCGGCAAATCCAGGTAAAAAACGACCTATCTGGTGGTTGAGGTTTACCTCACCAGAGTTGAAGCTACTCATTGTGGATATCTTATAGGACTTATCTTTAACTACAATCTCTTTGATCCCCACAACTGAAGGTTGTAGTTTGAGGTGATGCTCACCAGCATGTAAAAGTATGGTGTCGAGCGTGTAATAACCCAGATAGGATATTTGTAATCTGAAATCCCACTCGTCAGTACTTGAATATATGAATCTGCCTTGACCATCTGCAATCTGCCTATGGTCATTTATTGAGACATGGCTATAAGGGAGGCTTTCTCCGCTCGAAGCATCACTTAGATATCCTACAAGAAGCTTCTTGCTATTTGCAGTGTTTTGTTTGGGGATGATTTTGGGATAAATAACTGTTACTCCATCAATCTTTTCGACGGTAAGTGGTAGGTCTTTGATAATAAAGGAAATTGCTTCATCAGGATTATCAAAACTTCTATTAATAGAAACTCTGAAGTTCGATAAAAGTTCATCATCGAAAGAGAATTTGAGGTCGTGGGTATCCCGCAATTGCACAAGAAGCTTGTTCAGTGGTTCATCTTTTACTTTGAGGTCCAGAGTTTGGCTCTGAAGGATGAAACTGTTGAAAAGGAAAAAAACAAATAATATGACTAATCTAATCGATTTTACCGGCGCTTTCAAAAATTTGATATTCACTTTTAGAAATTTCCCTAAAAGTAATTTTAAAGGGCTTGCATACCAAATTAAGAGTTGTTAATAAATCTCTGTTGGCATCTATACTCCCTGTATAATAATAATTTAGATTATCGGGATATAATATAGTTATGTCATATTGTCTTTGGATCTCATCAAAAACTTCGGTAAGAGGAGTTCCTGTGAATTTAAAAAGCATGGTTTTCCATTGGGCTGGTTCGGGAAGAACTTCAATAACACTCAAAAAGAATTGCCCGTCAGATTTCAGAGAAGCTTCTTGATTTGGCTCCAGATAGGCTGACGTTGAAGAGGCAAAAGATGATACCTGCACTCGACCTGTGTGGCAAAGAACTTTATAATTATTGTTACGTGAGTAAATGCTAAAGCTTGTACCCAGTACCTGTGTTTCGGCAAGACTTGATTCGACCCTGAAACTTTTCCCTTTTTGAACCATAAAAAACGCTTCTCCTTCGAATTCCAGCTTTCGGCTAAACTTCCACCAGAAGGGCTTATAACTTATTTTTGAATCACTATTCAATTCCACCACAGAACCGTCGGGTAATTGATGGGACAGGTGTTCGCCCATGCTGCTATTTATACTTCGCTCAAAAAATCTGATAAACAGCCCAGTGCTTAAAAGCAGTATGGCTATAGCAGCAGCGGCTCTTATCCAGCTTGTTCTTTTGAAAGCGATCGTTTTAGCAGGAGCTTTATTGATACTTGCGCTAATCTCTTCAAATACCTCCTTCCTGCTTTTCTCCCAGGGGACAGTAAATCCTTCCATCTGGTTCATGATGTCTTTATTATGTAGATTTTTATTCATCGTATCTTTCTTTTACTATAAAAGTGCTTTTCTTAAAGAGGCTAATGCCTGACTCATTCTTTTCTCAACTGCCTTAACGCTGATCTGGAGGCGTTGTGACATTTCCATATAACTAAGTTCTTCTACTCTGGAAAGAAGAAAAACTACTCTTTGTTTTTCGTTAAGCTTCTGCAGGGCTTCATCATATTTTGTTTTCAGCTCTTCGTACTCCAAACTTTGGAGTGGTGTGTCTGGCTGGTTTGATAATACAATAGACTTCCTGTAATTCATTGCTGTCTGCTCTCTTCTTATCCGGCTAATAAAAATATTTGAAGCGATTTTATATAAGAGTGCAAGCTCTTTTCCTTTCTGGGGGACTAGTTGTTTTTCCCAAACTTTGAGAAAAGTTTCCTGCCCCACATCAGTGGCTGTCTCAGTATCTCCGGATCTGTAGTAAATAAAGCTTCTAACTGCTTCGAAATGCGTATCGAATAATATTTTAAATTCCTTGCTGGTCAATTTACCTTAACTGTCTGTTTACACTATTACTCCATTCAAAGATAAAACGTTTTAAGTGAGGCTTACCCTACTAAATGGCTGTGCAAAAATATTTTTTCTTCTAGAGGAACTAAATTAAAAAAACCTGGCTGAGATAACTCAACCAGGTTCAAACCTAAACCATGAAAAAAAAACTAAAAGCTTACCGCTATAAAACTTATCTTATTATTGCTTTTTGAGAAAACCAGTCATTCTTTTTCCTCTCAAGCTCAAATCTATTTCTTTTTCTACTCCGTCAATAGTCAGGGTAGCCCATTCATCACATTCACCATCACCGAAATCGATTACAATTGCTGTTCCATTTTTGTCTAATTCAATTACACCGCTTTTGATGTATGTGCAGCTACGATCGAATAATAGGGCAGTAGTAATTTCACGTGAGTATTCGGCTCCTTCAGAAGTTACAACGTTACCAGAACCGGTACGCATGAATATGTCGTCTAATTTTTCTTCTGTACCAAATCCCGACAGCCATTCATTTTTAGCGTTTGAGCTTCTGGTGGATGAGCTCCCGTCCTCATAGGTAATTGTGAGATCGGTTAATGTCTCAATTTCCCAGTTGCCTTCAGCATTCTGCCCAAGATTGGTCTTTGTTTTAGTCATTTCAATTGCCCGGTCTCCAATCATTAGATCTTCATATTCAATTTTACAGACTGCGCCTTCATTTAAAATGTCATCACTAATGCTTATGATAACCTTTCCGGTTTTCAGTTCCCCATTTATATTCAGACAACCATCTCCATAGTCAATAACTATTTCTTTTGGATAATCTTCTCCTGATGAAGTAACTGTAAAGCAGTCAGAGTCAAACCTATGGGTCAAAATTCTTTGTCTGAAATTGGGCAGTCGACAACCAAAAACAGGCTGCTGGGAATCTTCGTCTCCGATCTCCCCTGATTTCAAACTTAAAATCTCATCCATTACAATCGATTCAGTATCATCAACAACCGGGTTGACAGCTTCATTTTCGCAGCTAAATAAAAAGATTGCCAGCAGTAGACTAAATAAAATTGTGATCTTGCTTTTCATTTTATAAAAATTTTGAGATTAATATTCGCTTCTGATGGTAAAACGCAAAGCCGGCTTATTACCCTACTTTTTTGTTGTTTTTTTCAAAAATTAGTGATCTTTTCTATAACTCATAACTCATAATTAATAATTTCACCCATCTAAACAGTTTAAATCTTAACTAAACATCAAACCCATGATGAAACTAAAACCCTCAGTCTTTTTGTCATTTGTTTTTGCATTTACTCTTGTATTTGCCAGCTCTGGTTTATATTCTCAAAGCAGAAAGGTTGCCACCAGATTATCTTTTACAATAAGTATTCCTGATTCTCTTTGTCCCGAACCAGTCACGGGGAGGATGTTTTTGATTATTGCCAAGAGGGATCACCGGGAGCCGCGTTTTCAGGTTGGGCGCACGGGCACGCCTTTTTGGGGTGTTGATGTGGAGGACCTGGAAGCAAAAGAAGAGGTTGTAATTGATAGCGAGGTGCTTGGATCACCTTTGGAGAGTATTTCTGAGTTACCTCCCGGAGAGTACTTTGTTCAGGCCGTTTTTAATCGCTACACCAAGTTTGAGCGAGCAGATGGTCATGTTTTATGGATGCACAAAGATCAATGGGAAGGTCAAAGCTGGCAGCGTTCGCCAGGGAATATATACAGCGACGTACAAAAAGTTAGTATTGATCCTTCAAAAAAGGACAAGATAGCGCTTGAGCTCACTCATGTTATTCCTCCAATCGAAGCGAATAAGGATAGCAAGTATGTAAAGCATATCAAGATTAAGAGTAAGTTATTGTCTGATTTCTGGGGTCAGCCTATGTATCTGGGGGCTACTATTCTTTTGCCGGAAGGATATGATAATCATCCTAATG
>CAYUNU010000023.1:0-18096 GCA_964446195.1 uncultured Porphyromonadaceae bacterium
GTCGGTGACCGTTACAGTGATATGGGCAGTGCCATTCCAATCATATGCAGGTACCAGCTCATAAGTGCTTCCGTTGGTATTTCCACTAAGACTCTCAACAGTAACATTCTCCTCATCGGAAACCACTGTAATGGTATGCAAATCATCTTCATCGACATCAGTAAAGTCTACCGATAAACCAGATAGGGTATTGTCTTCATCTATGTCCTGATCCCCCACTGCGGTAAGATCAGGGGCATCATTAACAGCATTCACTGTTAGGGTATAGGTCTCAGAATCAGCGAGTGTTCCAGTACCATTGTCTCTGACAGTTACGGTGATCTGGGCTGATCCGTTCCAGTTAGTTGCAGGTACCAGGTCATAGGTGCTTTCACTGTCATTACCGCTAAGGTTCTCCACGGTTACGTTGGATTCATCGGAAACCACAGTGATGGTATGAGAATCCGAGGGATCCAGATCAGTAAATTCTACTTCAAGTCCAGTAAGGTTATTGTCCTCGTCGGTGTACTGATCTCCGATAGCTGTCAGCTCAGGCCTGTCATTTACATTCTGAACAGTGAACGTAGCTTGAGTAAAATCTGTGTCTGTATTTGGGTTTGTAGCTGTAAAAGTAATGTCTTCTGATCCAAACCAGTTGACATTGGGAGGGCTAATTGTTGCAACGTGTGTCAAAGGACTAATTTCAACTGATAAATCTGAATTCCCGGCAAAAGCCCAGACTACATCAGTATCACCAAAATCATAATCTACAACATAATCATCCAAATCTATGGAACTGAAAGAGGACCCTTCCGAAATGGTCTCATCGGGAATTTCTGAAACAACAACAGAACGAATTGTAATAGTATTGGAGGATCGATATGTTCCAATATCGCTTACTGAGAATGGTGTAACTCGAACTCGCCATTCTTCCGGACCAGCAGTCTCCTCAGCCACTATTATACTGTTTCCGGTAGAATGCAATGCCTCAACCTGCTCAGCTGACAGGACATGGTCATAAATTCTGGGTTCATCTATACTTCCCTGCCAGAAATACTCATAATTCATGGTGCCTATAAGAACTGATGGGTCTACAACAGATCTTAATGTCTCGGGAACGGTATTTCTGTCCACTTCTACTCCATCCCTATATAGTATCATTTCGCCACTCTCATAGTCAAAAGTAACAGCAACAAAATACCACTGATCAGTATTTATTGGTGTTGGATCTTGGACAGCGGCAAAACCAAAGCTATGACCTGCATTTAAGGTTCCATCTGAATTAACTTTAAAATGATGGTTATTATCTCCATGCAGGGTTGAACTCATAATATTTCTAAAACCACTGCCACTTGCATTGATCCAGGCTGTTTTTGTATACGAAGAATTTAGAGGGAAAATATCTCCTGCAATTAAATAATCGTTACCATCGAAAGAAAAAGCACCACTACCATTATATCCGCCTGCTACCTCCCAAGTAGGTTCCTCACCTAGTATCAAGTTTGTAGACACATGATTATTATTCCTTGAAAAATCAAGTAACGCATTTGAAGGCCCTCCCTCAAATGGCAAATAAAGCAGGCTTTCATACGTTCCATTTCTATACCATGCAGCTGCTGTCTCAACTACAACATCGTTACTGGTATAGGAGATAGAAAGATCATCTATACTTAGGTTATCTGGAGATGAGGCACTCAAGGTTACGGAACTGATAACTGGGCCTGTGACAGTAATAGAGTTTGAATTATAAGTAATTCCAACCTCTGTAGCCGAGAAAGGTGTAACTGCAACTCTCCATGTATCCGAACCAGCTGTTTCCTGGTGTACAATAACATTATTATTAGAATACAATGCCTGAATCTGCTCGGGTGATAGTGCCCGATTATAGATTCTTGGCTCATCCATGCTACCCTGCCAGAACCACTGATAATCCCTTGAACCAATCATAACTGAATTATCAGATATTGATCTGTATTCCACCGGAACGATCCCTTTGTCTACAACTATTCCATCCTTGTATAATGCCATCACACCAGTCGAATAATCAAAGGTTACAGCAACAAAGTACCATTGATTTAAATACAGTGAATCAGGGTCTCTGACAACAGCCCAACCCAAATTATGACCGGCATTAAGCTCACCGTTTGGATCAACCTTAAGATGATGGTCGCTCGAAGAATTAGAAACTGAACTTATTATATTTCTATAGCCACTCCCATCCATATTTATCCATGCCGTTTTTGTGTAGGATGAATTCACCGGGAAAATATCTCCTGCCATTAAATAGTCGTTACCATCAAAAGCAAATGCACCATTGCCATTATATCCCCCAGTTGAATTCCAGGTTGGCTCCTCTGTTGGAGTTCCAGAGGTAAATGCATGGTTATTATTCCCTGATAAATCTAGCAAAGCATTGGAAGCCCCACCCTCAAATGGCAAATATAGGGAGGCTTCGGGTGATCCATTTCTATACCAGGCTGAGGCAGTCTCAACAACAGAAGGGCCATTGATATAGGTCCAGCTAAGATCATCACTGGTCAGATTTTCAGGAGAAGAAGCAATCAAAGACAGATCGCTTATTACAGGTGTTGTTTGGGCTGTAGCAGGCATCCTGAACAGCATAAAAACAGCAACAAGTGAGTAGTAAAATATGGCTTTGCTCATTTTAATAAGTTTATCGTTAAATAAAAAATTCCTGTCGGATAATCCATTCATAACATTTAATAAATTATTTCAATTAAAATGTCATATCTGTAACCTTTTGTGTAGTCCTTGAAATCATAAGAAATCGAAATCTAATAAAAATCAATCCTTATTTGAACTTCCAAGAGCGCTGATTTGACCAATTTGGGATGAGTTGTGATTTGAGAGTGAATATTGGTTCTAAAATAAGTAAGTCCTTAAAATAAAATAAATAAGCGTATTTGTTTCTTTTATATCCAAAAAAAGGCTCTGAGCATACCATAAATAAGTATTTGTCAAAATAAGATATGTTTGAAACATATTCCCTGTTCAATCGATTCTAGCAAACAACGGAGATGAAAATTGGCAAATCCTCAACACATAGGAAAGAGATTCAGGAGAAAAAACGCTGTCTGCATTCTAGAGCGGATTTCAATTTAAGATTTTTTTTTTAATATGACTGTAGGATAAAGTCATTAATCCTTTTTGAATATAGATCACTTCCATTTGAATTCAAATGAGTACCATCTGACATCAATTCTGGATCTACTCTGGCATCCAGATAGTTGATATGTTTAGCGTATTTCACAACCTCAACATTTTCCTCAAATATGTCAATATAGTAGGTATCTATTTTTGAGTAGTAGGCAGAATGATAAGGAAGTGAGACTAATAATAAATCTATCTCATTAGCATGACACAAACTGTCAATCTTTGATAAATAAATCATTTGCTCTGATGCATAAGGGCTTTCATTGCTCATAATCCGATACTGATCCCCAAATACGGTATTTATGATTGTTGAGTCAGGATTATTATTGAAAGAAGTAGAGATCCCGCCCCAATCAGGGCCACTAAATACCCCTTTAACGAAATTTAAACTGAGGAAATCCTTTGCTTTAAGGAAATCCTGTGATTTTAAGTCAAGAAAGTAGATGAATCTAAGAAGATTTTCCCTCCCCTCTGGAAACTCTGTATTAAACCGTCTACTATAGACAGGTGCAAAAACATGTGGATTAATTCCCAGAATAATTCGCCTGGTTTTATAATCCTTGCACGAAAGAACCTTTCTAATTTTTTGATATGAAAAATAATAGTGTTCGGCACTGCTTGCAAAACTGTATGTATTGCAAGTGAAAAGGGATGGTTTTATTCTTTGCATCTGTGAATCGCCCATAATTATACACTCATATTGTGATATGCGTTCCAATTCAGAAGTAGCCTTATTGAGTGTAATTAAATAATAACACCACACAAATAATATAAACCCAAATACCGGTAAGGAAAAAAGCAGTATTTCTTTAATAAACCTTTTCATGATTGTCTTTGATAAGTATGGAAAAAAAATGATGGGGCATTCTAATTCTTCAAATTATTTATTAGAACTGGATATATACAAAACTTTCAACCTTACTATGAGTCAATACTATTAATACTATTAGAACGTAATAAATAGACCACCTAATTACTCTGTTCATCTTTTTTTCCCCATTCCAAAAGCTGTTTATTTTTTCATATACTTTCTTATAGTCATTCTGAAATAGCTCTATCAAAAGAAAAACAAAGACCAGGAACAAGGCTATTATTAGAAAGATTGCTTCCTGTCGGTATATGAACTGCGGAAAATGACTGGATCGGCTCAACTTGGATAAAAAAGTAAATGCGGAAGCCGCATTTGGTGAGAAGAAAAAGACCAGGGAGAAACTATAAAATAGATATGTGAGAATCCGACTGATCCAAATTCTATATTTTCCTGTTATTTTCGGGAATGAGCGTATTCTCCATTTTCTAGTAAAGAATTCATATATCACAGCTAATGCCTGTATTAATCCCAGCAACATAAAGTTCCATCCTGCCCCATGCCAAACTCCAAATAATATCCAAGTAATTAATAATGCGTATATGGAAGCATAAATGCCCCATTTTCTACGTTTGAAGCTAGTTTGTCGGAAAATATAATCACCAAACCAGGAAGAAAGGGAAATATGAAACCTTTTCCAAAAGGTCGTCATATTCTCTGCAAAGAAAGGTCTATTAAAATTTGGAAGCAGATTAATTCCAAAGGTTTTTGATATACCTATTGCAATATCAGTATAGCCTGAAAAATCAAAATACAAATAAATTGGTTGGAGAAGTAGTGTGACCAATAACAAGGGACCATCTATCGACTCCAAATGTGTCCATGATCCATTTATGAATGGGGCTATTTGATTTGCAATTGCAACTTTCTTGAAAACACCGAATAGAGCGATTTTAAGTCCGCTTGTTACATTGTCCTTATTAAATTTCTGATTTAGATTCAGTTGAGGAAGGAAGTGGTTTGATCGCTCGATAGGGCCCGAAAGGAATTTTGGGTAAAAACTCAGGTACAGAATAAACTTGAGCAAGTTTGATTCAGGCTTCTCCCAGCCCATTTTTACGTTAATCAGGTAACCGATTCCTTGAAGAGTGAAATATGAAATCCCAACAGGAACGATAAGTTTTGAAAAGATGCCGAAATCGAAGCCCACGTCAAAAACCTGCATAATAGGATTTATCGTGAAATCCGCATAGTTCAAAACTATGATCTGTAAAATATTGACAATAATACCGAACCTAAATAAAGCTTTCTTGTATTTAGCTTCTGGTAACCTAATTCCAATGAAATAGTTAAGCGTTGAGTATGCCAATAAATAGAATAGTAAATACAGGCTTAGACTCCCAACGAAGCCACAACTCACTATTGAAAGAAAAAGCAACCTGAACTTTGGTGCTAAAGAGTAATAGATCAAGATCGCAATAATAGAAAGTAATACAAATTGAATTGATATAATTTCCATACAACAGATTGAATTCAGTATTATTAATTAAAAGAGATTAGGATAGCTTATTACAGAATGAGGAAAGCACTATTCGTAAATTAAATAATTACAAATTTTCTTGAAAGAATATCCTCATTACTGCGTAGAATAAGAAAAAAAACGCCCCTGCCAATATGATTCAATTCAAATCGTTTTCCCCTTTCCTTCGTGAATATTGTTTCTTCATATACAATCTTCCCATCCGAGGATACTATTATTATATTACTATCCACTTGCAAAGAATTTTCTGGAACAAAGTAGAAACTCCCATTATTTGGATTTGGATAAAGAAGAATTCTATCTGAATTGAGTTTATTTAATCCCACTGAAGAGTAGACTTCAATTGGTACCAATGCTGAAGTCGTTATAGCACCCAGATTATCTGTAGCTTCAATCCTGAGTTCGTGAAATCCAAGCGAAGCATCTTTCCATTCGAAAATCCAGGGTTCAGTCATAATTTCACCGATAATGTTGTTATCACTTAAAAACTTAACTGAGCTAATTGAACCATCTTGGTCAAATGCATTTGCAACAATATCTAATCCCCTCAATTCATCATTTCTACTTCCGGCAAGGGGAGCTTTAATACTTACAGAGGGATACTCATTATTCGTGCCTGGCTGATACATGTACTCCATGGCTCCAATGTCTGGTGCATCACCATTAAAAGACAAGCCAACATCAGCACCCGCATCAATAAGATCAGAATTTTGTTCCAACTCTAAAAATCCATCAAGATCAGGTAATGAGCCATCTGCTTTCCTTGGTCCATGTATTCCAGTGGAATCAAGACTTTCAAAATCAAGCTGATCTAACATTATTTCTGAATCCCAACTGTTACTGGAATGACCATATTCAGTTGAACCCGCCACATAAACAGCTGAACCCGAATTTAGATAGGATATATTGTTTCTAAACACTCTTAATAATTCTTTCGAATCTGAACTCTGTGTATTAAATACCGCAAAACCATATCCATCATTCCCAAAGGTTCCATTAAAGGCAGAGGTGTTATTATAGATATTCATAGGTAATGCAGCCTCATCATTATCGTTGGTAGTCAACCCGCTTCCCCTATTATAAATCATTATAGAATTCGTCACTTTCCTGGATAACATAACCCTCTCATCCCTCAAGGACAGATTAAGTTTCATCCCATTCCCATATTCAAAATCTTCATATCCACCACAATCAATGGCCCAGCAACTATCAATTTCTATGTACCCATTAGTATGAACATCCCATCCATCATCGGAAACATGCCATGCCCGGCAACCCCTGAATATCGCGTAATCCGTTGTGTCACCCTTTCCTGCCATTATATAACCATCTCCAGCATTACCAGGTGTAACAGATAAGCTATCAACAATATTATAAGAATCACAATTATAAACGAATATTGAATCAGTCTCATAGAAGTAAAAGCCCCTGTATCCTATATCATGCACTATGCAATTCTCTATGGTAACATGCCCGGACATATAGAAATATATTCCATGGACATTATCATTTTGTGTCAGTTGTAGATGATTCCTTACAGTAAGTCCTTTTAGTTTAACATGATCGACTAATTTAATTGACATGCCTGATGAAGGAGTTATTTTGTTTATACCATCAAGAATTGGCGATTCACCCGGATAAGCAAAAAAACATATCGGTTTTGACTCAGTTCCACTTACTCCTCCCAGAGACACTTTTGAAGTTACATAGTACACGCCACCTCTAAAATATGTTGTGTCTCCAGGATTTATTGCAGTGGAAAATGCCTTGTCCCAAGTTGCCCAGGGCATATTTATTGTACCAGGCCAACTATCATCTCCATCTGTAGCAACATAATATGCTTTGGAAAATGCAGAAGAATGTACAAGTACAAAAAAAAGTATAAAAACGATTCTGAAATTATATTTATGTAACATATGTATAGGTTTTGTTAGACCCAAAGGTATATGGGCTATTAAATATAATTATAACCCTATACGATAAGGGAATGTTCAAGAAGATTATTAGTCTCTGGCAAATAGGGTCAACAATATTATTTTTACATCAAGAAAAAAATTCCTGGAATAATAGTATTCCAGGTTCAATCTAACCTTATCAGGCCAAAGAACTTCGTCATTGTATTTTTTTGGATCCTCCACTTCAGTAAGTAATTCCTCTTCTCTCGCATACTTTAGACTCGCGGGTCCTGTAATACCAGGGCGTAGTTCCATGATAAGTTTTTCTTCACCAGTGAGCTTCATAAGGTATTCTGGCATATCTGGCCTGGGACCAACAAAACTCATGTCTCCCATAAGAACATTCCACAATTCAGGCAACTCATCAAGTTTGTATTTGCGTAGCTTAGCCCCCAAGGGCGTTATTCTTGCTTCACCTTTAACAGAAACAGTACCCCCTCCGTGGTCTGGCTTCATAGTTCGGAACTTATAAATTGTGAATGGTTTTCCATATCTGCCTGCACGCTTCTGGCAGAAGAAAACAGGGCCCGGCATGCGCAGCAAAATTAAAAGGCCGATTATCAATAATACTGGTGCAAGCAAAAGCAGGCCTAAAACCGAAGCGATAATATCAAAGGCTCTCTTCATCAATCTTATCTACAAATTCAACTAACAAGTAATCATTCTTTAACTCCTTCAATACAATCATCGAAGGATTCTTTGAATGTGCCTTCATAACAGTTTTATTATTATTTGAGATAGGTGATAAACAACGGAATCTCATGTCCCACGCTGTCCTATACATGATACTGTTCATTAAAATTCCAATCCCTCTGCCCCGATGTTCCCTGTCAATCAATCGACCAACAAAGCATTTCCTGTTTGCAAAAAAACGAAGGAAGAAGTATCCTACCAGATCTTCCTTTTCAAATACGCCCATCATTAGGAAGGCACTATTAGAAAATTGCTTCCTGATAGAATTATTATCGAAATCATGGGGACTGAAAAATTCCAGGTCCGATTCCGGCTGTAATTTGATAAGATCATGTAAAGCCCCTGCATCTGATAGTTCCAACCTACGAAAGACATAGCTCGATAAAAGGCTTTCATCAAACACTGCCCCCAGGACTTTTTCAAGTCTTGATCTGTAGAACACGGAAAACACGAATCCATTACCCCATTCAATGATATTCCATAAAAACTTAAAACGGTGTTTAATGAAAATAAGAAGCTTCTCCATTACACGTATTTCTCAAGTTCCTTTTTTAATCCCTGCTTCACTGGTAACTGCCAGAGAAGTTTACACCAATTATGGTTTCCCTCCACAAGTAGGGGTCCTTTAGGGCTTATTGCCACATCCCATCCGATTGACCTATTTTCCTTAACCAAGAAGGCGGCTTCTTTAATTATCCGAAGTGTCTCCTGCCAAAAAGGAACCTGGAAACCAATTAATTCCACACCAGTAATAGGATGAATTGTAATATCAGTTTTAGTAATATCGCTGAATACTCCAGCGCCTATTACAATTCCGGTATTTGCATCCAAAGGAACAGCAGTATTTCCTGCTGCCATATTATCCACATGGGAGTTAATAGAAATACGCAGTCTTGCGGCAATTACATCCACTTCACCACCATGTTCTTGAGTAACAATTCTTACCGTATTCAGACCAGCCGGGGATAACCTACTCATTTCCGAATGCTGAACAATATACTCTTCAAGCAGATCAAATTTCCTTTTCTTCATAATCCCCACGAGTTGCGAAGGATTCATATCCTTACACTCCAGGACTTCAATTTCCTGCCCAGCCTGACCACGGGAGTTCTTCAGTACCAACTTCCCGGAATGATTCTCAATAAACCTTCGCGCCTCTGCCTCATTTTCAATTAGACTCTTTAATTCGGTTACATCACGTTTGTAAAACTGACTGAGGCGTTTGCTAAAAGATATTTTGTCTTCAAGAACCTCCCTAACATCATAAGGATTCATCTTCTTCTGATATTCAAACATGAATCCAGTTCCCGCCCATTGCATTCGTTCATTTCTATCCTTCTCAAAAAACCTGAAGTAAAAGTAATCGAGAATAGATATATTGTAAGCAAAAACAGCTTCCAATGATTGAATAAACAAATGTCTTTTTGATTTTCCAGTCGCCCTGGAAGCAAAGTTCAGAAATTGTTTCAATTTATTTCGGTCAAGTTTCCTGATATAATAAATCAGATACAAAATCCTATGTGCCTTAGTTTTCATTCTCCTTTAGTTATTAAATCACCTAGGTCATTCGCAGACATGAACTCCACCTCTGGCCACCTCCTAATTATTTTTTTAAGTAATTCACCTAGGGCTGTAAGTCCCTTCTTCCTATTCTGAGTATCGATATGACCACAAAAGTTTACCCGGTGGGAGCTAATTATGGCAGGACGATTCCAACGAAAGGCTGCTTCAATCTGCTGCATTGCAAGTTCAACCCAATTAATCCCCCCAGGCTCCGTTGGCTCAAAAACAATATTTCTAACCAGATAAGTTATATTGTCACGACCTCTTTTCCCCGTATAGTTTAAAATGGTTTTGTATTTACCAAGTCCTTGATGTTCTTTTTTAATTAAAGGAGTATCTATGTACTCTATCCCATATTTTCTTGAATAAGCATGAACGATGTTATGTTCATTCCCAGCTGGAGGAGTAAAATGGACAGAACGATATCCATAGACCTTTTCGAAAGCATTTAATCCGTCCTCAATGATTAATTTAAATCTGTGATTCTCATCAAAATCCCAGAATCCAAAAGCTGATGTAAATCCGGGCCCCTGCTTACCCGAATTTGAAATACTGGTTAACGATCTGTTCTTTAGCGCAGTATAAATCTCTTTGTCTCCTTCTTTCAATTTATCCTCAAATACTTTCAAGTTAAAGTGCTCTCTGCCATGAAATTGCGGAACCAATAAACCTTCTGAGATCCCCTCTTGTAATAATTGCCATGTACCTTCATAGGATACCGGATCAAATGCAGCCAATTTCTCAAAAGTATCTGGTAAAAGTTCATAATAGTACCGGCTATAACCTTCATTAGCAATCTTTTCAAAATCAACATTACATGGAACAGAAAAAGTTGTAAAAACTGCATTATTGCCGTTCATATCATCATACGAGCTTAATACATCATAAAGCATTTCCAGGTCTTCCCGGGTTTCCAATGTGTCATAGGCATCAAAATGATTTTTTACCTTTAAGCCTGACCGGTCTAATTCGTCTCTTGCCTTTTTAGAAGCAAGCCGAACATTCCCATAATCGTCAACAGAAAACACAACAATCTTGCGTCTTGTTTTCCAACCAATAATATTCTTTATGTTTTGCTTTACACTATATAGCATCAATGTTTAGATTTTGAATAATCCACAATCGTTGTCATCAATACCTCTTCAAATTCAGAGGCAAGCTTCAATCTGTCAAATCGTTTTAGTGCGAAATCCCTGGCATTTTTACCCATTCCAATTAATCTGCTTGCATCCCCGCTAAGTATTTTCAATGCGTTTGCGAATTCCTTGGGATCATCTGGCCTTACTACAGCCCCCAGGTTATTCTCAGTAATCATCTCTGCGAGCCAACCCGGATAGTTATTTAAAACAGGTAGACCTGCTGAAATATAATCGAAAAACTTATTAGGAGAAGTTCCATAATAAAATGCCGGGACATTTGACAATAACATCAATCCAACATCTGCAGCATTCAAATATTTCAATAATTCTATTTTTGGTACTGGATCAAGAAGAAGAACATTTGTTAGTTTTTCTTCTATAACCCTTTCTTCAAGATGCTTCTTAAGCTTTCCATCACCAATCAGAACAATTTTTATATGCATGAATTTTTCATCCTCCTTCAGAATACATGCAGCATCCAAAGCAGAATTCAGTCCATTTGCAATTCCATGAGCTCCTATAAAAATCCCAATGAAATCATCATCATTACAACCAGGAAAAATAGTCTTTGAGTGTGATCCTGGTTTAAAAAGGTCCAGATCGCAGCCATTGGGTATCAGGTAAACAGGCTTTTCTCTTGAAAGCCGCTTCTTTATCCCCTTTTGGATCCCAGGAGACAAAGCTACACATGCATCTGCCTTATTATAGGACAAGTACTCAAGTACACCCATGGACCATAGCAGAAATTTGTTTTTAATAACACCCATTTCACGGGGAAGTTCCGGCCAAAGGTCTCTTACTTCAAACACAAATGGTTTTCTTTTTCTCCTAAGCCTCATAACGATCCCGGGAATTCCTGCTGTAATGGGTGTAGAAGTCGCAAAAACAATGTCAAAGTCCTCTCTGAAAATAAGCCGAATGCTTCTCAATGAATATCGAATAAATATCAAAGATCTGGATAACATATTCATTTTATTGTTGTAAGCCAGATTGAACTCGATCAGGTCTATTCCCTCATACCTTCCTCTTCGTTGTCCTTTTCTATATGATCCTCCTTCAAGAGGTGATTTTAATCGGGGCGATTCTGCAAATACCATTAAGACATTATGACCTTGCTTAACCAGGTGTTTTGCCATTTCATACGAACGTATGCCCGAATTACCTGCAGGTGTGCAAAAATACTGATGGAAATAGAGAACTTTCATTAAAAGATATTTATCGAGCATTTAAGCTCTGTATTATTCCTCGCAGTAACAATTAATCGATTACACTCCACAGATTGAAAATAATAATGCGATACCCTGTGACTTTTAACCGATAATTCTGCATTCTTTGATACACTTATACTTCCCCAAGGCAGATTAAGTTTATTGGCATCCTGATCGATTGTATATTCGCATAAATCGAAATTGAATCCGATTTGTACTTGAGCAGCACTTCCGCTAAAATGATCAAAAATCTCCCAATGCCTTTTATCCCAATGAATCCTCCTCAAGTGCAAGTTGCCAACTGCATCCTTGTAGCTTCCTTCCCATGCTCCCGATCCTTCAGCTGACTGAACAATGTCACTTACAGAAAATGGTTTTAACCATTTAGCAAGAAGGAAACGCCCCAGGCGCGGCATTTGCTCTCCTTGGTCAAAAGATAGAGTATTGTGTGAATGAACTGACTTCAGATCTGGAATCGTACAGTTTTTATTAGGATTGTACGAATAACTACCCGAATCGAATAAGAGATTATTTCCATCTGCCCATAGATCAAAGTGCAATGCATCATTATGAGATGGCCTGAATCTGAAGTTTGGGAAACGAAGCATGGCCCAGCAATCACTGCCACTCATAATTACATAGCCTGATTTAAATAACCTGGAAGTCTTTTTATAAGGCTCCACGTTATCAGGAATATCTTTGATACCAAACCAGAATAGTGCCTCATTATGGGGCCCGTCATAAAAAGCCAACTGGCTCTTCAAAAAAACTGATGCAAGTTGTAGGGAAGGTCTGAAATCTCGATAGTCACAGGAATGATTGCTAAGTAAAAGGGTTCCGTCATTGGACCCAAAGTTTGGACATCTTCCTGATTCATCAATCATGGCATATAACCAGTCATAGACTTTGGTAATGTGTTCATAGAATTCGGAAGTAAATTGCTGAATATCAAGCTCCCTAGTCCAAAAAATTACAGAGGTAAGAGTGTCCAGAAATAAGCGATGGTAAACAACAGAATGCTGTGAAAAACTTCCATCCTCGTATGTAAGTTTTCCTACCAGATTCTCCAGAGCTCTTCTACCCCTAATCGAGTATGTACGCGCTTGCTGATGGCCGGAAGCAGCCACCTTTTGCAGCCAGTTGCCTCCAATAAACAAAGCTGCTGCCTCACTAGTTGCATGATTATTACGTTGGGCAAATGCATACCTTGTATTTAAAGAAATCCTTTCCAAATGCTGACTAATCAACACTTTCAACTTATTTGAAGGATTGTCTGATTGAGTAAGTATATTTGCAGCATTTAACAGTGCCAGGACCCTGAATGATGCTTCCTGTCCGCATTTCCAGTTAGGCCCCTGATTAACAGGATTGTTATAGATCCAATTGTCAATATAGTTATTCAAAGTTTCCAGATAGATAATTCTTCCACTTACAACGTATGCCCTGGCTAATATTCCTAACCAGGTAAATCTTGAGGCTTCCCATAAACATTTTATATCACCCAACTCACTACTAAAATCAGATATTTTAGACCAATGCTCGGTTTGATCCTTACTACATTTCCCATTAAAAGGATTCAGGAACCAATTGGGTGGAATGGATTGTTTAATCCAATGGTATGAGAAATTAGGTAGTTCTCCATTGATAATCCGATCTGCCTGCTCCAGAAGCTTCATCTGCCATTCACCTGGGAATCCATCAATTACAGGACTCTCAAAGAAAACCGGACCCACCTCAGTATTCATATAAACAGGATATTTCTTACGAGAAAAACCAGACGTTAACAAAATACGGTAAATGAATACATAAAGAACATTCCAAACACCCAGTTTAGGAATGATTTCAATATACCAGCTTAGCTTTACGAGTCTTCCGGGCGCCATTAATTAATATCAATCCATCGTTTCTCTTTCAAGCTTTGCTGAGCTGCAAAAGATGCTTTTGTCACATTCACCATTTCATTGAATAAAATCAATGGTTCACCACCCTCAATAATTCTGTTTATATATTTATAAAACTGAACCTTATGTCCTTTATCAATACGCGTTTTAAGGGTTTTGAATCCTTTTGCACCAAAACTCTTTGTAATCCTGAAATTATCCAATACAAATACACGCTCCCGGGAAAACAATTCAATCCTTTCTTTACTGTAGGACTTGGATCCGTTTGAAAAATAATTTATCACAGCATTACTCCCATTCTTAAACTTTAAAAGGATGCTTGCGTTATCCGTGTTTTCCTCCATACCCATACCCATGTTGTTCATACATACCGATTGAATCTCAGAACCGGCAAGATACGAACACAAGTCCATGTAATGGCATGCTTCACCAATAATGCGCCCACCACCAACCTGCATATCATGAACCCACACCTGAGGGGGAATATAACCGGCATTCATAGTAGCAACAATATTTATAAGGCCTGGAGTATCTCCAATTGCCTTCTTTATGGCTTGTGTATGGGGTGAAAACCGACGGTTGAAACCGACGGTTAATGTAGGATGAAGTTCCTTCGACAAGGTTTTTTCATAGACAGCCACAATCTCATCAAGTTGCTCGCTATTAATAGCAAGAGGTTTTTCCACAAACACATTTTTACCTGCTTGCAAAGATTCGATAACTAGCTTCGCGTGGGAATTATGACGTGTAGTTATAAAAACCGTATCTACTTCCGGGTCATCCAGTATTTGAGTATAATCAGTTGTGCTGTGTGTAAAACCAAACTTCTTGGCCATAGTTGTTCCCGATACTCCTCCGGATGAAGCAATGTATTTTAAATTAGCCTTTGAGTCCTTCATCGCAGGCAGCACAGTCATCTTTGTGAAATTACCAGCCCCAATAAAACCGATGACTGCTTTCGAGCTGGCAAAAGAGCAACTTGTTAATTCAACTGTATTACTATCCTCGATCTCTTCTTCTACAGGATACTTGAGTATGGAAGCAATAGATTTTGATTGGCCGATTGAGTTATATATGTTTTGGAAATCCTCCAACAGAACCGTCTCTGAGATAAGTTCTTTCACATGAAGAGACCCACTCGCTATTGAATACAGAACTGCTTCAAAATTTCTTTTCTCAGTCCACCTGACAAAGGGAAGCGGATAATCAATACCATGTTGCTCGTAATTATCATCATAACGTCCAGGTCCATAAGAACAAGATACCTGAAAAGACAATTCCTTTTCATAGAATTCTGCCCTATTCAGATCAAGACCAATAACTCCTACCAATACTATACGACCACGTTTCCTGCTCATCTGGGCAGCATGAGAAACTATATTGTGTGATTTGGATGAAGCAGTAATAATAACTCCATCAGCACCTTTACCTGAAGTTATATCAATCACACTTTTTACCGGATCAGCACCTGCTGAAGGGTTAAATGTTTTCACTCCCCACTTTTGTGCCAGATCACATTTTGCCTGATCAATATCAATCCCAATCACCTTGCATCCATTTGCTAGAAGCATCTGAGCTGCCAGCAAACCAAGAAGACCAAGACCATAGACTACTATTGTTTCCCCGAAGCTTGGATTACATAAACGTATTCCCTGAAGACTGATTGAACCAATAATAGTAAATGCCGCCGCCTCACTTGTCACTTCATCAGGTACCTTTGCTACGAGATTTTGAGGGACACATACATATTCAGCATGCTTCCCATTTGAAGCCACCATGTCTCCCACAGCAAATTCTGACACTCCCCTTCCAGTTTCCACTACAGTCCCGACATTACAATAACCTAGAGGCAAAGGCTCTTCCAATCGTTTAAATACAGTTTCAAGCGTGGGGAGTAGACCATCTGACTTTATTTTATCCAGGACCTGCTTTACCTGGTCAATCACTTCCCTGCCTACGGTGATGGGATTTTGCTTTCTGTATAAGACTCGCCTTACTAAACTCAACAAGCATTCTTTCAGTACCCAGAGAGACGAGAGAATGACTTGTCCGAATTAATATCTGCCCATCACCTGGTTTCGGGACGGGAATTTCTTCTAGCGATGTTACGCCAGTTCTAAGATTTTGAATGATTTGTTTCATATAATGTCTCTAATATTTCAATGTATTTTTGCGTACGAGATTCAAACGTTTCATAGGTTAAAAGCCTTTTCCTGCCTTTTTCTATCAATTCTGTATACAGAGATTGATCATTTGACAACGAAAAAATTGCTTCGCCAATGCTTTGAGGCGACATTGGGTCAAAATAGATTGCTGCATCTCCACATACGTCCCTGGCAAATGGCAAGTCTGAGGTAAGGATAGGAACATCCATTTTCATTGATTCAGGGTAGGTGGCAGAAAAACACTCCAGAAGAGTTGGCATAAACATCATATCCGACTGCTTATATAAAAATGGGCATTGATACAGTGATACTCGTCCCAGGAACAACATGTGTCTTTCATGTTCTTCCTCAATTATACCATAGTCGCTTCTGTTTATCGTAAGAACGAACCTAAATTCGAGTAAGGGATATTTTTCTTTAAGATAGGCTATAACCCTGGTAATGATTTTTAAATTTTTATGCCGATAATTTGCAGTTATAGATAATAATGTAATTCCCTCATATTCTGGAAGTTGTATGCTTTTATCCCAATTATCCTGTTGATCAAACACCTGATTGTATGTATTGGAAACAGTAAAGATTTTTTTTGAAGGCAGAAGACCTGAGAGCCTTTGTGCCGCATCATTTGCTTCTGTTACAAGAGCTTGATTGAAGTTCTTGAAATCATTCATATGAAGCTGCTTAAGAAAAAACAGCTTCATTTTTCTAAACAAAGGCATCTCTTTAATGAAAGGGGAATCAGGATAGAAATAACCCGCCTTGGCAAACCCGCATAGGTGCAAAGCTTTTGGCTTCCAATATGTCGGTCCAAATACTGAAAATACAACATCGGGATTAATTCGAGTCAAAAGATTATTCAATTGCTTTTCCTTGCCATACAATGACAAATAGATAGAAGGTTTTACATCATATGTATAAAAATGATTGTTATCCAAATTATGATTCTTTATAAATTCTTCCTGTAAGCCAGAAGAAAGAATGAAATAATAATCATGATCAGACCTTTGTAGGAGAATTGAAACAAATGAATGAGCAACTTGTAAACCTCCCCCTTTTTTAAGTGTCGAACAATTAATAAGTATTTTCATTTTACATTAAATGATCAAAATTTTGTTTAGGGGATCAAAGGAATAATTAATCAGCAAATGGCTTAATCACCTCCCCTTATTTAATTGAATTCATACAGTCTGAATAAGCGGCTTTATATTTTCCCATAATTACTGCCCATGAAGATTTATTCCTAGTCACCTCCTCGAGTTTAAGGTTGTCTATTTCATTATTTTCATACATCCAAATAATACGTTTCATCCGATCCTGAAACTCATTCTCATCTTTAAACAACATACCCCTACCATCAACAATCCTTTCAGTTAATCCATCTATAGATTCATAAAGTAAAACAGGCGTGCCACAGCCATTAGCTTCAACTGTTGTAATAGAAATGCTTCCAGGGAAGGCAGCCAAATCGATTAGATTGTAAAAAACAGATAATGATTTGCTATCCGCAAGAGGGCGGAACTCTATTTCCAACTTTGTTTCATTGGCAAGGTTTCTGATCTTATTACAATACTCACTATCACTCATACCAACAATGATAAGTTTTACCTTATCGACGAATTCTTCTCTACTTAATTGATTGATAAGAAACTCTATTCTTTTCTTGGGATTTATTTTCCCTGCAAACCCAACAACTAATTTTGATTCAGTATTCTTTGATCCGGGTTTGAAGTTGAAATTATCCTGATCATATCCTAGAGGAATAATTTTAACCTTATTCTTTTGAATATTGAACCTTGATGTCAATACATTTTTTCCAACTTCACTAAATGTGATAATGTAGGTATATCTATTTCTAAAAAGATTTAAAACAAAACCTATGAACTTATAGAACAAATTTACATGAATGCCCTCTCTGGAATGGTTAATTGTATTGGTGTGATCATTGAAAAGAATGGGAGGATGCTTCTTTCC
>CAYUNU010000024.1:0-18024 GCA_964446195.1 uncultured Porphyromonadaceae bacterium
AAGCTCCTTTGTTTTTAATGCCTATTTCAGCTGGAGTGCAATGGATCAGGCATTTTCTTAGAAATAAATTAGGTAAAGTTCTTTTTTTTAAAATATTTGAATACCTTTGCACACCGATTTTGTAAACAAATTGTAATAAAAATACTAGCTATATGCCTACAATTCAGCAGTTAGTCAGGAAAGGCAGAAAGAAAAATGTCGATAAGAGCAAGGCTCCTGCCCTTGATTCATGTCCTCAAAGGAGGGGAGTTTGTGTGAGAGTTTACACAACTACTCCAAAAAAACCAAACTCAGCTATGAGAAAAGTTGCGAGAGTTAGGCTGACTAATCAGAAGGAAGTTAACGTATATATCCCTGGTGAAGGCCATAATCTTCAGGAGCACTCAATCGTATTGGTTAGAGGAGGCCGTGTGAAAGATTTACCAGGTGTGCGCTACCATATGGTACGCGGAACATTGGATGCTGCCGGCGTTGACGGTAGGACACAGAGACGTTCAAAATACGGCACTAAAAGGCCGAAGAAATAAAGGTGGTTTATAGAAATTAGAGATCCATGAGAAAGGCAAAACCAAAGAAGAGAATTTTATTACCCGATCCTAAATATGGTGATACAAGGGTAACCAGGTTTGTTAACGACATGATGCTCGACGGAAAGAAGAGCAAGTGTTTTCAGATCTTTTATGAGGCTCTTGATACAGTGGAGAAAAGGACAAAAGATATTGAAGCTACACCTTTAGAGATTTGGAAAAAAGCACTTGATAATATTACTCCAAATGTGGAAGTAAAGTCTCGCCGTGTTGGTGGGGCAACCTTTCAGGTTCCGATGGAGATCAGACCAGACAGAAAGATCTCAATTGGTAATAAACACCTGATTGAATTCGCACGGAAACGTGCTGGCCGCTCAATGGGCGAAAAATTGGCGGCCGAGATTATTGCAGCCTACAAGGAAGAGGGTGGAGCTTTCAAACGTAAGGAAGACACCCATCGTATGGCTGAAGCGAACCGGGCATTTGCCCATTTCCGGTTCTAAGTAGTTCTTTGACAGATTGATATGGCACAGAATCTTTCTTATACCCGAAATATCGGGATCATGGCTCACATAGATGCTGGAAAAACAACAACTACAGAGCGGATCTTATATTACACGGGTATTAACCACAAAGTGGGGGAGGTTCATGACGGTGCTGCTACAATGGACTGGATGGTCCAGGAGCAAGAGCGGGGGATTACAATTACCTCGGCTGCTACCACTACATTTTGGAAATTAAGGGATCAGGAATATAAAATAAATATTATTGATACCCCGGGACATGTAGATTTTACGGTAGAGGTTGAAAGATCCCTGAGAGTATTGGATGGTGCGGTTGCTGTTTTCTGTGGAGTGGGAGGGGTTGAGCCCCAATCCGAAACAGTATGGCATCAGGCCGACCGGTATAAAGTTCCAAGAATTGCCTTCGTCAATAAACTTGACAGAGTTGGGTCGGATTTTTTTTCTGTCCTTACTCAAATAGAAGAGAAACTTGGAGCCAATCCTCTTGCACTACAGATTCCAATAGGTTCAGAAGATGAATTCAAAGGTGTTGTAGATCTTTTAAGTAATAAAGCTGTTACCTGGTCGGGTGATGATAAAGGCGGACTTATTTTTGAAACTACTGATGTACCAGAGGATTTACAGGAGATTGCTGAGGAGTGGAGAGAGAAATTGTTTGAATCTATATGCGAAACTGATGATGTTCTGTTAGAAAAATATTTTGACAACAGGGATACCATCCAAATTGAAGAAATTCAAAAGGCTATTCGAAAAGCTACCCTCAAACGGGATGTTATTCCTGTATTGTGTGGTTCGGCTTTTAAGAATAAAGGGGTGCAGCCTCTGCTAGATGCAATTGCTGCTTATTTGCCCAGTCCGCTCGATGTTGGAGCGGTTACAGGGTTTGATCCGCGATCAGGACTGGAGGTCCAAAGAGAACCGGATTCACAAGCTCCACTTTCAGCAATAGCCTTTAAAATTGCAACTGACCCTTTCGTTGGCCGTTTGGCTTTCATCAGGGTCTATTCCGGGCAAATAAAATCGGGAGCCTCTATTTATAATATGCGAACCGAAAGAAAGGAAAGAATAACCCGGATATATCAGATGCATGCCAATAAGCAGATCCCGAAGGACCAGGTTGAAGCAGGTGATATTTGTGCGATCGTAGGGTTTAAGAACATCAAAACTGGTGATACCCTGAGTGACGATCACAAAAAAATATTATTAGAAACAATCGATTTTCCCGATCCGGTTATTGGGGTTGCTGTTGAAGCAAGATCCCAGGAAGAAATAGAAAAACTCTCAGAGGCTCTTGAGAAATTAGTCGATGAAGATCCTACCTTTCAAGTTAAGGTAGACGATGAATCAGGCCAAACAATTATCAGTGGAATGGGAGAACTTCATCTTGAGGTATTCATTGATAGACTCAAGAGGGAATTCAAACTTGAAATTAGTCAAGGAAAGCCTCAGGTAGCTTATAAGGAGGCTTTCACCAATACAATTATCCATCAGGAGATATTTGAAAACGAAGTTACAGGAAAAACTCTTTTTGCTGATATTACAGTTGAGGCTGGACCAGCAGGCGATGATGTTAAAGGCTTGGAGTTTGAGTCAAATATCCATCAGGATAAAATACCTAATAGATTTATTACAGCAGTTGAGAAAGGTTTTTCAAAAGCTATTAATTCTGGTGTACTTGCCGGTTTTCCAATGGTTAATTTGAAGGTTACCCTGATCGATGCTTCTTTTCATCCGACAGATTCAGATGAACTGTCTTTTGAAGTAGCGGCTCAAAAAGCATTCAAAAGTATTGGTGAAAAAGCAGGCCCCAATCTCATGGAGCCCATTATGAGTACCGAAATTAATACTCCGGAAGAATACATGGGAGAGATTATCGCTGATTTGAATAAGAGAAGAGGGCAGGTTGAAGGAATGGAGTCAAAATCGGGGTCAAGGATTATTAAAGCAATGGTACCACTGTCAGAACAATTCGGATACGTTACCATTCTTAGATCGCTTACATCCGGACGTGCTATATCAACAAGGGAGGTTTCACACTATGCAGTGGTGCCTAGAGAAATTGCCCTTAATGTTTTGAGAAAAGTTTTTGGAAGAGTTGAATTATTGTAGTTAAAATAATAACTGATGAGTCAGAAAATTAGAATTAAGTTGAAATCGTACGATCATAATTTGGTGGATAAGTCTGCTGAGAAGATTGTTAAGACGGTTAAAACTACCGGTGCTGTGGTTAGTGGCCCTATACCTTTGCCAACCCACAAAAGGATTTTTACCGTATTGAGATCGACATTTGTGAATAAAAAATCCAGGGAACAGTTTCAGCTCTCTTCTTATAAGAGGTTGATCGATATTTACAGTTCTACGGCAAAAACTATTGATGCCCTAATGAAACTGGAATTGCCTAGTGGAGTGGAAGTTGAAATTAAAGTCTAATTCTAAGAAGTAGAAAAATGCAAGGCTTAATTGGGAAAAAAGTTGGGATGACTTCAGTATTCGATGATAATGGAAAGAATGTTCCATGCACCGTAATAGAAGTAGGCCCTTGTGTAGTTACCCAGATAAAAACTGCCGAAAAAGATGGTTATGTAGCAGCTCAGATAGCATTTGATGATATGAAGGAGAAGAATGCTACCCGCGCTATGATCGGTCATTTTAAGAAGGCCGGGACAACCCCCAAGAGAAAATTGGCGGAGTTTAGTTTAGATCCCGGTGAATCAGTTAATCTTGGAGATGTAATTACCGTAGAGACATTTAATAAAGATAAATGGGTTGATGTAACCGGAACCTCAAAAGGTAAGGGTTTTCAGGGTGTTGTTAAGCGATATGGATTTAAGGGTGTGAATGATGCCACCCATGGTCAGCATAACCGCTTAAGAGCTCCTGGTTCCTTGGGTGCTTCTTCCTATCCTAGCCGTGTTTTCAAAGGAATGAGGATGGCGGGGCGTACAGGTGGTGATGCTGTTAAGCAAATCAGCCTTAGGGTACTGAAACTTGTGCCAGAGCACAATTTGATGATTTTAAAGGGATCGATTCCCGGAGCCAAGGGTTCATACGTAGTTATTGAGAAGTAGTACAAAGAACCTTTGAATAAAAAAAACAGAGATGAAAATACCTGTATATACTACAAGCGGAGAAGAGTCAGGAAGAAGCGTAGAATTGTTGGATGATATTTATGCTGTTGAGCCTAATGATCATGCAATCTATCTTGACGTAAAGCAATTCCTTGCTAATAACAGGCAGGGAACGCACAAATCTAAGGAAAGAGCCGAAATTCACGGTTCTACAAGAAAGATAAAAAGACAAAAAGGAACCGGTACCGCGCGTGCAGGTTCTATTAAGTCACCTGTTTTTCGTGGTGGAGGTCGTGCTTTTGGACCCAGAGTGCGTGATTATCACTTTAAATTGAATAAAAAAGTTAAGCAACTTGCTCGTAAGTCTGCTCTTTCTTATAAGGCCAAAGATGGTGATATTCTGGTGGTTGAGAACTTTAATTTTGAAGAACCTAAGACCAAAAGCATGCTGTCATTACAGCAAAATCTGAAGATTAACGAGAAAAAAGTTCTTTTGGTTTTAAATGAACCAAATAAAAACGTATATTTGTCCTCTCGAAATTTGTCAGGTGTTAAGATTGTAACAGCTTCAGAGTTAAACACATACGACATACTAAATGCAACTAAACTTGCATTTGTTGAGAGTTCAGTTGGAGCTATAGAACAGAATTTTGGATACTAAGAACTGTTTATCATGAGTGTTTTAATAAAACCTATCGTTACAGAAAAAATGACCGATCTCGGTGAAGATCGAAATCAATTCGGTTTTATCGTTGATAAAACGGCGAACAAGGTCCAAATCAAAAAGGAGATTGAAGAAACGTATGAAGTTAGCGTAGTTAATGTTAATACAATGCGTTACGGAGGAAAAGCCAAATCACGTTTTTCACGTACTGGTGTAATCCAAGGAAAATCTCCTTCATATAAGAAGGCATTAGTAACCCTCGCGGAGGGTGATAAAATTGATTTTTACAGCAATATCTAATATAGAAAATGGCAGTAAGAAAATTTAAACCGATTACTCCTGGGCAAAGGACGAAAGTCATAAGCACTTTTGAGGAAATTACAAAATCAACTCCTGAAAAGTCTTTGCTGATGCCCATTAAAAAGAGTGGTGGCCGTAATAGTAAGGGCCGCATGACCATACGTAATGTTGGTGGAGGGCATAAGCGTCGCTATCGTGTTATCGACTTTAAAAGGGAGAAGGACGGTATAATTGCAAAAGTTGCAAGTATCGAGTACGATCCTAATCGTACAGCTCGTATTGCTTTGCTTAATTATGCAGATGGTGAAAAAAGGTATATAGTTGCTCCTACAGGTCTGACAGTTGGTCAGGAAGTAGTTTCTGGAAGTGGGGTTGCTCCTGAAGTAGGGAACAGCCTTCCATTAAGCGAAATTCCTCTGGGAACAGTTTTACATAATATCGAACTTCGACCAGGAGCAGGTGCTATAATGGCAAGAAGTGCTGGTACCTTTGCTCAGCTGGTTTCCAGAGAAGGTAAATATGCAATTTTGAAGATGCCATCAGGTGAATCAAGATTGATTCTGGTAACTTGTCGTGCTACTGTTGGAACAGTTTCTAATTCAGACCATGGTCTGGAGCGTTCTGGAAAAGCTGGTAGGTCAAGGTGGTTGGGCCGTCGTCCTCGTGTACGTGGTGTAGCTATGAACCCGGTTGATCACCCAATGGGTGGTGGAGAAGGCCGGTCTTCTGGTGGACATCCTCGTTCAAGGACTGGTGTTCTTGCAAAAGGATACAAGACCCGCTCCAAAAAGAAAGCATCAAATAAATTAATTCTCGAAAAACGTAAGTAATACAGTAATTCTGCGAGATTATGAGCCGATCACTGAAAAAAGGTCCCTTTATAGAACCAAAGCTTGAGAAGAAGGTTCTGGCTATGTCTGAATCAGGCAAAAAGTCGGTTGTGAAAACCTGGGCAAGACGCTCAGTTATTCCACCTGAGTTTGTTGGTCAAACCATTGCTGTTCATAACGGCAACAAATTTATTCCAGTTTATATTACTGAGAATATGGTAGGTCACAAACTTGGAGAGTTTGCTCCAACAAGGATCTTTAGGGGTCATGCAGGTAATAAGAGATAACCCAAGTGAGAAAAAGCAATTTTGAAAAAAGTAAAGCATACTGAAAATGGGTTCTAGAAAGCATGAAATAGCAACAAGTGTAAAGGAGGAGAGGAAAACTGAATATTTCGCTACTTTGCGAAATAATCCTACCTCACCCCGCAAAATGCGCCTGGTAGCCGATATGGTGCGTGGTCAGGAAGTGAATAAAGCATTAAATATGCTTCACTTTCATCCTAAAGAAGCAAGCATGAAACTGGAAAAGCTTCTTATGTCCGCAATAGCTAACTGGCAAGCTAAAAATGAAGGTGTACGAATTGAGGATACAAATTTGTATATCAAAGAGGTATATGTGGATTCTGGTAGAGTCCTGAAACGTTTGCGTCCAGCACCACAGGGTCGGGCTCACAGAATCAGGAAGCGCTCAAACCACGTTACTTTATATCTGGATAGTCGAAAACAAGAAGAAAAAACTGAGGCATAAATGGGACAGAAAGTAAATCCTATCAGCAATCGTCTGGGTATCATCAATGGATGGGATTCAAACTGGTTTGGAGGCAAAGATTTTGGCGACAAACTGTTGGAAGATCATAAAATACGCGAATACCTGAATGCACGTCTTTCAAAGGCAAGCATATCAAAGATTATTATTGAGCGTACATTGAAGCTTATAACTATTACTGTTCATACTGCCCGTCCGGGTATTATAATTGGTAAAGGTGGCCAAGAGGTTGACAAGCTGAAAGAAGAATTAAAGAAGATTACCAAAAAAGAAGTTCAAATCAACATCTACGAGATCAAAAGACCTGAACTCGATGCCATGATCGTAGCTAATAATATTGCTCGTCAGGTTGAAGGTCGTATCGCATACAGAAGAGCGATAAAGATGGCTATTGCATCTACCATGAGGATGGGAGCAGAAGGTATTAAAGTGCAAATTTCAGGTCGACTTAATGGAGCTGAAATGGCCAGGGCCGAAATGTATAAGGAAGGTCGTACACCTCTACATACTCTTCGTGCTGATATTGACTATGCATTGGCTGAAGCACATACTAAGGTTGGTTCTACAGGTATAAAAGTCTGGATATGTAAGGGCGAAGTTTACGGTAAACGTGACCTTTCACCTAACGTAGGAGCCAAGAATACAAAAAAAGGATTTAAGAAAAGAAGAGGATAATCTTCGGTTAAAGAGATAATATCATGTTACAACCGAAAAAGACTAAGTTCAGAAGACAGCAAAAGGGCGTCATGAAAGGCAATGCCCAAAGAGGCCATCAATTGGCTTTCGGATCTTTTGGAATAAAGTCTCTTGAAAGAACCTGGATGACAGGTAGGCAGATTGAAGCTGCTCGTGTTGCTGTTACACGTTATATGCAGCGTCAGGGACAAATCTGGATAAGAGTGTTTCCTGATAAACCCATTACCAGTAAGCCTGCAGAGGTTCGTATGGGTAAGGGTAAAGGTGCTCCCGCTGGATTCGTTGCAAGAGTAAATCCGGGCAGAATACTTTTTGAGGCAGAAGGTGTGCCTTTGGAGGTTGCCCGTGAAGCAATGAGATTAGCTGCACAAAAGTTACCGGTAAAAACAAAGTTTGTTGTCCGGCCTGATTATGTTGAAAGTTCAAATATCGAATAATGAAAACGTCTGAAATTCGCGAATTAGCCAGCAATGAGCTGGAGGAACGATTAGATACAGAGGTGGTTAACCTTGAAAGGATGAGAATGAACCACGCGGTATCCCCTCTGGATAATCCTATGCAAATCCGATATTCCCGTAGGCTAATAGCCCGCCTGAAAACGGAATTGAGTAAAAGGACCAATAGTGAAAATCAGAAAAGCGAATAAAAAGCATGGAAGGTAAGAGAAATCTTAGAAAAGAACGAATTGGGATCGTTACTAGTAACAAAATGGAAAAATCTATTGTTGTTGCTGTTAAAAGAAAAGTGAAACATCCCATCTATGGTAAGTTCGTAAACAAAACTACAAAGTTCATTGCTCATGACGCTGAGAATACTTGTGATGAGGGCGATTTGGTCAAGATAATGGAGACCCGTCCATTGAGCAAGAATAAGAACTGGAGATTAGTGGAAATTATTGAAAAGGTTAAGTAACCATGATACAACAAGAAAGTAGATTGTTGGTAGCAGATAACAGCGGCGGAAAAGAAGTGCTGTGTATCCGCGTTCTTGGCGGCACCGGTAAACGGTATGCCTCAATTGGTGATAACATTGTTGTTACTGTTAAATCAGCTTCTCCTGGTGGAGAACTGAAGAAAGGTACAGTAACTCGAGCAGTAGTTGTCAGAACAAAAAAGGAAATACGCAGACAGGATGGTTCCTATATCCGATTCGACGATAATGCCTGTGTGTTGCTTAATGCTGCAGGTGAAATTCGTGGAACAAGGATTTTTGGACCTGTCGCCAGAGAATTAAGGGAGAATTATATGAAGATAGTTTCATTGGCTCCCGAAGTATTGTAAGAGGAAAAATTGGGATAATGCAGAAAAAGCTACATATCAAAAAAGGTGACACCGTTATTGTAACGGCTGGAAACTCTAAAGGTCAGCAAGGTCGGGTCCTGGAAGTTATCAGGTCCAAGGACAGAGCTATTGTGGAAGGTGTGAATATGGCATCCAAGCATACAAAGCCTAACCAGGATAATCCTCAAGGAGGTATATTGAAAACCGAAGCTTCTATTCATATTTCTAACCTTATGCTGGTTGACCCGGCTAACGGAAAACCAACCAGACTTGGAAGAAGATTGAATGATCAAGGGAAACTGGTGCGTTTTGCAAAAAAATCAGGAGAGGAGATCAAGTAATGGAATACACACCAAGCCTAAAGAAAAAATATCAGGAGGAATTAACTCCTGAGCTAATGAAAGAGTTTAGCTACAAGTCTGTTATGCAAGTTCCTCGTTTAGAGAAGATCGTGCTTAATCAAGGTGTAGGTAAAGCTATTGCAGATAAAAAACTTATTGAGGTTGCTCAAAATGAATTAACTGCTATCGCTGGGCAAAAAGCTATACAAACTCTGTCAAAAAAGGATATATCAAATTTTAAACTACGTAAGAAAATGCCAATTGGCGTAAAAGTTACTCTGCGTAGAGATAAAATGTATGAATTCTTAGAAAGACTGATTTCTGTAGCTCTGCCACGTATACGAGATTTTAACGGAATTACTGCAAAATTAGATGGACGTGGAAATTATACTCTTGGTATTTCTGAGCAAATAATTTTTCCGGAAATTGACATTGATAAGATTCATTCTATCATTGGGTTGGAGGTTTCTTTTGTAACCACAGCTAAAAGTGATGAAGAAGGTCTGGCACTGCTGAAAAAATTCGGCTTACCTTTTAAAAATATTAATAAGAAGTAGTTATGGCTAAAGAATCCATGAAAGCCCGTGAAGTAAAACGGCAAAAACTAGTGGAAAAATACGCTGACAAGCGGGCCCAATTAAAGGCAGAAGGAGATTATGTTGGGCTTAATAAGCTTCCAAAAAATGCTTCACCTGTTCGCCTGCATAACCGTTGTAGCCTTACTGGCAGACCAAAAGGTTATATGCGTCAGTTCGGTATCAGCCGGATAACTTTCCGGTCGATGGCTTCCTCAGGTTTGATTCCTGGAGTTAAAAAAGCAAGTTGGTAATAATAATTTAATACAACAATGACTGATCCAATTGCAGATTATATGACCCGCGTACGTAACGCTATTATGGCGAAACATAAAGTGGTTGAAATACCTGCTTCCAATCTGAAGAAGGAGATTACTAAAATCCTTTTTGAGAAAGGATACATCTTGAGTTACAAATTCGAGGATGATTCCAAACAAGGAATTATCAAGATTGCCTTGAAATACCATCCTGTGTCAAAAGCACCGGCTATCAAAGCAATACAGAGAATTAGTAAACCCGGATTACGCAAGTACGCGAATGTAGAAAGTATGCCCCGTGTTCTTAATGGTCTTGGCATTGCTATCCTCTCAACATCTAGAGGAGTAATGACCAACAAAGAGGCCAGAAGAGAAAAAATAGGGGGTGAAGTTTTGTGTTACGTCTATTAAAAGATTTATTTAAATGTCACGAATAGGTAAATTACCGATAAGCATACCTGAGGGTGTTACCATCCAGGTTCATGACGATAATACTGTTGAAGTTAAAGGCGCTCTTGGTGTCCTTACTCAGAAGGTGGATCCTGATCTTGAGCTTAAGATTGAGGATGGAATCCTTACAGTTATTCGTCCAACAGATAGTAAAAGACATAGATCAGTCCATGGCTTGTACCGTTCTTTGATTTCAAATATGGTGGAAGGAGTTTCCAAAGGATATGAAATCAAACAGGAATTGGTTGGCGTGGGTTACAAAGCTAGCATAGAGGGACAAATGTTGGAGCTGAATCTGGGTTATTCACATCCAATTTTCATGCAACTACCTCCTGAAATCGATGCTGAAGCGGTTACTGAGAGAAGGGCTAATCCTATCGTTACTCTTAAATCGATAGATAAACAGCTTATTGGACAAGTTGCGGCCAAGATTCGTTCATTGAGGCCACCCGAACCATACAAAGGGAAGGGGATCAAATTTGTTGGTGAAGAGATTCGTCGGAAAGCTGGTAAAGCTGGTGCAACGTCGTAACAGAGGATTTTTAAAGTTAATATAGAAAAGAATAATAAAATGGCTTTATCCAAGCGTGATCGCAGATTTAAAATTAAGAAGAGAATCAGGAAAAACCTGGTTGGGACTAATGAGTGTCCTCGTCTGTCGGTTTATAGAAGTAATCGCCATATCTCTATACAGGTAATTGATGATTTGACTGGAAATACAGTGGTTTCTGCTTCCAGCCTCGAAAAAGAAATTGCCCAGAAAACAGGGATAAATAAAAATGAACAAGCAAAACTGGTTGGAGCTCGTATTGCTGAGAAAGCACTTGAAAAAGGTATAAGCTCAGTTATCTTCGACCGTAATGGTTTCTTGTATCATGGTAGAATAAAATCATTAGCTGATGCCGCAAGAAAAGGCGGACTTAAATTCTAGAAGAAAATGGGAACAAGTGTCAGGAAAGTAAAAACCAGCGATTTAGATTTAAAAGACCGTTTGGTTGCCATTAACCGGGTAACTAAGGTTACCAAGGGTGGACGGAATTTTAGTTTCTCTGCTATTGTGGTGGTAGGTAACGAGGATGGTGTAGTGGGCTGGGGCCTTGGTAAGGCAAACGAAGTTACAACTGCTATCGCAAAGGGCGTTGAAGCAGCAAAAAAGAATTTAATTAAGGTACCTATTTATAAAGGTACTATTCCCCATGAACAATTGGCCAGATATGGTGGAGCTACAGTATGGCTAAAGCCTGCATCCAGTGGAACTGGTGTAAAAGCTGGTGGTGCTATGCGTGCAGTACTAGAGAGTGTTGGAATCAAAGATGTTCTTGCTAAGTCAAAAGGATCATCTAACCCGCACAACCTGGTTAAAGCTACTATGGAGGCTCTTGTTGAACTTAGAGATGCCTTTACTGTATCTCAGCATCGTGGAGTTCCGATGAGTAAAGTTTTTAATGGTTAATAGAATATTCAGCAGCGATGGCAAAGATCAGAATTAAGCAAATAAAGAGTAAGATTGGTAGTACTAAGCGCCAAAAGCTCACTCTTGAAGCACTCGGATTGAAGAAAGTAAGTGCTACTGTTGAACATGAAGCAAGTCCTCAAATCAAAGGAATGGTTGAGAAGGTGCATCATTTGGTGGCAGTTGAGGAAATTTAATCGGTAATTTGTAACGACGTTAAGGAAATGGATTTAGCGAATTTAAAACCAGCAGAAGGTAGTACGCACGCAGAGAAGAGAATTGGCAGAGGCCAGGGATCAGGACGTGGAGGTACAGCTACTCGTGGACATAAAGGCCAACAGTCCCGGTCAGGATATTCCCGTAAAATAGGGTTCGAAGGAGGGCAAATGCCTCTTCAAAGACGTGTGCCTAAATTCGGATTTAAAAATATCAACCGGAAAGAATATAAGGGGATCAATATTAGTTCTTTACAGGACTTGGCTGAAAAAAATTCCCTGACCAAAATTGACGTGGAAACTCTTGTTATTGCCGGATTGGCAAGAAAGAATTCACTCGTTAAAATTTTAGGTAACGGAACCCTAACTATGAAGCTTGAGGTTAGTGCTCATGCTTTCTCGGAATCTGCTGTAAAAGCCATTGAGGCACAGGAAGGAACCGTAGTAAAACTATAATTGCATGAAGAGGTTTATAGAAACACTGAAAAATATTTGGAGGATTGAAGACCTTCGGCAGCGTATCCTAACTACCCTTGGATTAATAATGGTGTACCGCTTAGGAACTCACGTGGTGCTTCCTGGAATTGATCCTTCCCAACTTGGAGCTTTACAAGCACAAACCAATGATGGTATTATGGGCTTACTGGATATGTTCTCGGGAGGAGCTTTCAGTAATGCCTCAATTCTTGCATTGGGTATTATGCCCTATATTTCTGCATCTATTGTGATACAATTGCTTGGGATAGCAATTCCTTATTTTCAAAGATTGCAGAGAGAGGGTGAGAGTGGCCGAAAAAAAATCAACCAGATTACTAGATGGCTTACTGTCGCCATTACAGCAGCTCAAGGACCTAGCTATTTATTTAACCTCCATAACCAGCTTCCTGAGTCAGCATTTATTCTTAAGGGAGTTTTCTTTACCTTATCATCGGTGATTATTATGACTGCTGGTACCATGTTTGTTATGTGGTTGGGTGAAAAAATTACAGACAGAGGTTTGGGTAATGGTATCTCACTTATTATTATGATAGGTATTATTGCACGATTACCAGTTTCAATGATTCAGGAATCTGTTGCAAAACTTGAAGGAGCTGGTGGATTAGTAATGCTCCTTGTTGAGATGATATTATTATTCCTGGTCTTTGTTGCTTCCATTGCCTTGGTTCAGGCGGTTAGAAGAGTCCCGGTTCAATATGCCAGAAGAATTGTTGGGAATAAACAATACGGTGGAGTTAGACAGTATATACCTCTTAAGGTTAATGCTGCTGGTGTAATGCCTATTATTTTTGCTCAGGCACTGATGTTTCTTCCTATGATGCTTGGTGGCCTTGGTAAAGGTGAAACAGCTGGTAAATTTGTTACAGCTTTTGCAGATTATACTGGGTTTTGGTATAATCTTACTTTAGCATTGATGATAATAATATTTACTTATTTCTACACTGCAGTTACAATCAATCCTACCCAAATGGCTGAGGATATGAAACGAAATGGGGGATTTATACCAGGAGTTAAGCCAGGTAGAAAAACTGTTGAATTTTTGGATACTATCATGTCGAGGATAACACTGCCGGGATCAATCTTCTTGGCCTTAGTCGCGATTCTTCCGACATTTGCTATGATTATAGGTGTTCAGCCTAACTTTGCCCAGTTTTATGGAGGGACTTCACTCCTGATCCTGGTGGGTGTGGTCTTGGATACATTGCAGCAAATTGAAAGCCATCTTATGATGCGTCATTATGATGGTTTGATGAAATCTGGCCGAATTAAAGGCCGTGCAGGTGGTGGGGCTTCGGCCATCTAATCTGCAAAAATGCGTTCTTTGTATGGTGATATTTAAAACAGATGAGGAAGTTGAATTGCTTAGGCAAAGCAACCTACTCGTTTCTGAAACTCATGCAGCAGTTGCCTCATTGATGAGGGCGGGTGTCACAACTCGTGAGATTGATAAAACAGCAGAGGAGTATATACGGGATAACGGTGGAACGCCGGGCTTTAAAGGCTATCAAGGTTTTCCCAATGCACTCTGTATCTCTGTTAATGATCAGGTTGTACATGGTATTCCGTCTGGTTATGTTCTGAAAGATGGAGATATTGTGTCTGTAGACTGTGGAGTGTATAAAAATGGTTTCCATGGAGACTCGGCCTATACATTCGCAGTTGGAGATGTTGAGCCTGAGGTTGAGAAGCTTCTTAGGGTAACCAAAGAGTCACTCTATCTTGGGATTGAAAATGCAATAGTAGGTAAGCGTTTGGGTGATATTGGCCACGCTGTGCAAGCACACGCGGAAAAAAATGGATTCTCAGTAGTTAGAGAAATGGTTGGGCACGGTATTGGCAGAAATTTACACGAAGCTCCTGAAGTACCAAATTACGGTCGTAAAGGGAGTGGAATGAAACTGAAGAATGGGCTGGTCCTGGCAATTGAGCCAATGATAAATATGGGTAAACGATTTATTATTCAAAATGAGGACGGATGGACGATTAGAACATCTGATGGAAAAGTTTCCGCCCATTTTGAGCATTCAGTGGTTATTAGACCCGGGAAAGCAGATATATTATCTGACTTTAGCTTGATTGAGGAAAAATTATTAAAAAAAATATAGAGTGAAATGGCAAAGCAACCCTCAATAGAACAAGACGGCACAATTATAGAAGCATTATCAAATGCCATGTTCCGTGTTGAATTGGAAAATGGTCATGTTATAACAGCCCATATTTCTGGAAAAATGAGGATGCATTATATTAAGATCCTGCCCGGAGATAAAGTTAAAGTGGAAATGTCGCCTTATGATTTAAGTAAAGGCAGAATAACTTTTAGATATAAAAATTAAAGAAAAAGCAAACCATGAAGGTACGAGCATCTATAAAAAAGCGTAGCTCAGATTGCAAAATTGTTCGCCGGAAAGGCCGGCTTTATGTAATCAATAAGAAAAATCCCAGATACAAGCAGCGTCAGGGATAAAGAGGTTCAATCGACAAAAAATTAGTTTATGGCACGTATAGTTGGTGTTGATATACCAAATAACAAAAGAGGTGAAATAGGGCTGTCCTATATATATGGGATCGGTAGAAGCACTGCCCAAAAAATTCTTGACTCAGTCGGGATTGATAGGAATATCAAAGTGGATGACTGGACTGATGATCAGACCAATTCAATCAGGAATTATATTAATGATAATTTCAAGATAGAAGGTGAGTTACGTTCTGAAACGCAAATGAATATCAAGCGATTGATGGATATCGGTGCGTATCGTGGAATTCGTCATCGTATCGGTTTGCCGGTTAGAGGACAAAGTACAAAGAACAATGCGCGTACCCGTAAGGGGAAAAGAAAAACTGTTGCAAACAAAAAGAAAGCAACTAAATAATTTTAAGTAATGGCAAAGAGTAAAGTTAAAACCGCCAAGAAAAGGGTTGTACAGGTCGAACCTCTGGGACAGGCTCATATACATTCTTCATTTAATAACATCATTGTAACTCTGACAAATAACTCAGGACAGGTGATTTCTTGGTCATCCAGCGGAAAAAATGGTTTTCGTGGATCAAAAAAGAATACGCCTTATGCTGCACAGATTGCCGCTGCTGATTGTGCCAAGGTTGCTTATGATGCTGGTTTAAGGAAGGTGAAAGTTTTTGCAAAAGGACCTGGAAATGGCCGTGAATCAGCTATTCGTACTATTCACAATAGTGGTATAGAAGTGATTGAAATTGTGGATATTACACCAATGCCACACAATGGTTGTCGCCCTCCTAAAAGGAGAAGAGTCTAAGGAAAGAGAGAAGTATAATAAAGATAAATTGAAGATAAATGGCTAGATATATAGGACCTAAGACCAAAATTGCTAGAAAGTTTGGTGAACCTATTTACGGACCCGATAAGTATTTTGAGCGTAAGAATTATCCTCCGGGATCTCATGGCGCTAACAGAAGAAGGCGTAAACTTTCTGAATATGGCGTTCAGCTGAAAGAAAAGCAGAAAGCTAAATATACTTATGGTGTTCTTGAGAAGCAATTCTCTAATCTGTTTAAAAAAGCTCAGGCTACTAAAGGTGTTACAGGTGAAGTGCTTTTGCAATTACTTGAAGCACGTCTGGATAATGTCGTTTACCGCCTGGGTATTGCTCCAACAAGAGCTGGCGCTCGCCAATTAGTAGGCCATCGTCATATTACTGTAAATGGTGAGGTGCTCAATGTACCTTCTTATTCCGTGCGTCCTGGTGATGTTGTTGGAGTTCGTGAAAAATCAAAAGCACTCGAAATCGTTCAGGATTCTTTGTCTGTTAACAGACCTGGTAGTCCATGGCTCGAGTGGGATGGGGAAAATTTAGTGGGAAAATTCCTGAATTTACCCGAGCGTTCCGAAATACCTGAAAATATTAAGGAACAATTAATAGTAGAATTATATTCCAAGTAAACTGATTAATACCTGATTCATGGCTATACTTGCATTCCAAAAACCGGACAAAGTAATAATGATTGAATCGGATAACCTTAGCGGGAAATTCGAATTCAGACCTCTTGAACCCGGATACGGTATTACCATAGGTAATGCCCTTCGTAGAATCCTTCTTAGTTCATTGGAAGGATATGCAGTCACCACCTTAAAAATTGAGGGTGTTGATCATGAATTCAGCTCCATCAAAGGGGTGATTGAAGATGTTACTGAGATTGTCCTTAATCTTAAGCAGGTTAGGTTCAAACAACAGATTGAAGGCGTTGAAGATGAAAAAGTGATGGTTACTGTAAGCGGTCAGGAAGTACTTAAAGCTGGAGATATAGGAAATTTCCTTACAGGCTTTGAAGTATTGAACCCCGACTTGGTGATCTGTAATATGGATCCTTCAACAAAATTACAAATGACCCTTACTATAAATAAAGGTCGTGGATATGTGGCTGCTGAAGAAAATAAGCCTGTTGATGCTGAAATAGGATTAGTAGCCCTGGATTCAATCTATACTCCTATTAAAAACGTTAAATACAATATAGAGAACTATCGGGTTGAGCAAAAAACCGACTACGAAAAGCTTGTTATAGAAATTAGTACAGACGGTTCGATACATCCTAAAGATGCCTTGAAAGAGGCTGCTAAGATTCTTATACATCATTTCATGTTGTTTTCTGATGAGAAAATTACTCTCGACTCAGATGAGAAAATGGAGAACGAGGAGTTTGATGAAGAGGTGCTGCACATGCGTCAGCTACTGAAGACAAAACTCGTTGATCTTGATCTTTCTGTTAGAGCACTGAATTGCCTTAAGGCTGCAGACGTTGAATCCCTTGGAGATCTTGTGGCTTATAATAAAAATGATTTGCTCAAATTTAGAAATTTCGGCAAAAAGTCTCTGACTGAGTTGGAGGATCTGCTAAAGGTGATGAATCTTAATTTTGGAATGGATATCGCCAAATATAAATTAGACAAGGAATAAGGGAAAATGAGACATAGAAAGAAACTTAATCATCTGGGTCGTAAAAGTGCGCATCGTAAAGCTATGCTGGCAAACATGGCTATCTCCTTGATTGAGCATAAAAGAATTACTACTACAGTTGCAAAGGCAAAAGCATTGAGAATATACGTTGAGCCGCTGATTACTAAAGCTAAAGATGATACAACTAACTCCAGACGCCAGGTATTCAGTTATTTGCAGAACAAAAATGCTGTATCTGAATTATTCAGAGAAATAGCTGGTAAAATAGGCGATCGCCCGGGTGGTTATACGCGCATCCTGAAAACAGGAACTCGTTTTGGGGATAATGCTGAGATGTGCATGATTGAATTAGTAGACTATAACGAAAATATGTTATCATCTACCGGTGATGCTAAAGAAAAGGCAGCTACTCGTAGATCAAGAAGAGGAAGTAAAAAGAAAACTGAACTTGATAAAACTGCTGCCCCTAAAGACAATAATTTGGAAGCAAGCAAGGAAGTGATTGAGGTGGCAGAAGAAGAACCTGTAGTGGAGAAAGAGATTGAAGAACCAGATGTGGAAGCAAAAGTTGAGGAGATCAAGGAAGAAGAGACTCCCGAAGAAAAACCGGAAGACAAAAAGGAATAAACTGTATTTTTACATTATTATAT
>CAYUNU010000025.1:0-14977 GCA_964446195.1 uncultured Porphyromonadaceae bacterium
AAAAAGGAAGAGAGTAAAAAACAAAGAACTAAGGTTACTGAGAGAATCAAAGCGTTAAAAGATATTAGACATCAATTGATCACAGATTCAGGACCCTATCCGCAACCAATGTTACTAAGCCAAATCAGCTATTTGTATTCTATGATATCAAGAGTTGACCAGAAGCCGGGTAATCATGCTTTTATACGGTTTGAAGAACTAAAAAGTCAACTTGAGAGTTTGAAATTAGAGTTTAATAAGCTTCAGTAATTTTATAAATATTCTTCAAGTATCCTGCGGAGACCTCCTTCTTCCTGATAGCCAATAATCTTTTTTACACCATTGCCTTCAGGATCGATTAGAATAAGAGTGGGATAACCTGTAATCCCATATTCCAGAGGGTAGGTTTTTGTGCTATCATTAACCTGAGTCCATGTAGCCCCATCATGCTTAATAGCTTCTAACCATCGCTCATAGTCCTTGGGTTTATCAACGGATACGCTGATAATCTCAAAGTCTTTAGTCTTGCTCCAATCCTCATAAATGTTTATCAGATGAGGAGTTAACTTTCGACACCATGGACAATCCACATACCAGAAGTCAAGTAACACCCATTTTCCTCTAAAATCATTAAGAGATACTAACTCTCCTTCAGTATCAGGATAAGAAAATCCAGGAGCTGGTTTACCGTTGACTGTCTGTTCTGCTACTTCATACTGAGTAACAATATTATCATAGCGTTTATCTCCTGCAAATTCCTTAAAGTGTTCAACATAGAAACCAAGGTTTTCCGCATTTTCATAACGAGCAATAGGTAGAGTAATAACTAATCCAGCATAAGAAGGATTTTCTCGTATAAGCTTCCTTGTAAGCTCATCTTTTCTCTTCTTCACCTCTTCTTGTACAAGCCAAGCCTTCTCACAATCATCTTTTGATCTTGGAGTACTTTTATAAGCGTCATTCCATTCTTTCCAGACCAATTTAACCTCTTCTTCAGCAGGCTTTAACTTATCGAACAATTCCTGAAGAATAATATTGTTTTTCGTGCCACCTAATCTGAAGCCTTCATTTTTTGAATAAGTGACTTTGATTTTTCCTGGCTCCAGAATCATCCTCGTTGTTTCATGAGAAGGATAAGGGAAACCGATGGAAACCAGAGTAGGAAAGGAATCAACCACTCCACTAAAGGTACAAATGCCATCAATAACCGGCATAGTATCAGAAGCAACATACCAATGATTATGCACCATTAAAGAATCAGGGCCATCGCTTAATCTAACTTCAATAGTATATTCATTAGTCTGTGTACAAGCAGTTACAATGAGGGCAATAATAAGAGGTATAATCCTTTTCATGATTGGTAGTATTACTTAATAAACGGAAAAATTCTTAATAATTGGTCTGTCCATAGCTTCTGTTAGCCTCAACCTTATTTTTGAGACGCTCTGGGCTTCAATAATCTCTATCCTCTTATGTCCTATGCATGTGCCTTTAGCCACAGTTTTCCAGGAACCATCAGTAAAACAGTCAATTATATATTCCCTGACGCGCTCACCCTTTTCAATATCTTCCTGGATTACGATCCTGCTAATAACTTTTTCCTCAGGTAATTTCATAAATATTTCGGATCCTTTACCTGATCTGGAGCATATTGCCTCACCATATAATTCTCTAATTTCATCACCAAATTCCTTTAATCGAATGACATCAGAACCAGGCAACAGTCCAGTAGTATCCGGGGTAATTCCCAAAATTAATGTGGAATTTCTGCCAACAGAATGGTTGTACATATCCACAAGCTTATTCAAAGGGTATATTAATTCCTCATCTCCCGGCTCCCAAAACCATTCATGACCACCAAATCCCCTTATTGGCGCATCAGACATAGCAGGCATCCAAAATGAGCCATCAGGATCTCCCGTTTTTAACAACTCGAATCCATTGGCAGAAATATGCTCTTTTGCACTTTCACCGGCTCCCGTTGAAACATATGGGAAAGTAGCCCAGCAAGGGTAGGGTACAGTGCCGGTCTCAGAACCACCCCATCGTGCATCAGCCCTTTGTAGATTATGATAGAACAAGGCATTAGGCTGATATTTCTCCACAATGGACAAAACATCCGGTCCGCCCTGATCAGGTCCATGAGCTCCTCCATCGAACCAGAATTCAAACCAGTCGCCGTAATTCCTGCAAATCTCCTCTACCTCACTTTCAATTAATCTGTTATAGTCTTCCTGACTTATTGTTGATCTCTCTGTTACCTTAAAATCATATACTCCTAATTGAGCATTCCATCGTGTTCCAAGATATATCCCAGGTGCAATACCATATTTATGACATGATTTAATAAATTCTCTAACTATATCCCTTTTCCCATCACCCCATTTAGTTGCCTTCAGACAAAAATCGTTAACCTCAGATTGCCAAAGTCGAAAGCCGGATTCATGAGATGCGGTGAGTATTGCAAACCTTGCCCCTGCATCTTTGGCAGCCTTAACCCATTGATCTGTATTCAAATCCAAGGGATTAAACTGATTTGGATCCAATACAGGATTTATCCTGGCTTGCGCCTGATTATACCTACCTTCATTAAAAGTATGCAGCTCGTAACAGACTAAAACTCCTAATTCTGCATCCTGCCAAGCCACTTGAGCAGCGATGGGTTTTGGTGGTTTATGGTTAATCTCCTGACAAGAAGAAAGAAGAAAAATCGAAATGATACTCAATACAAACTGTCGCCACATAAAATATATTTATTTCTTATTTCTCGATGACAATAGTATGTTCTTGATCTGATTCTGCACCGCTTATTAGAATCTCACCAGAAGTCCGCTCAAGTTTTCCCGGATCACTGAGGTATATTATATATTCCGTATTCTTTTTTAATTTAAATTTCAGGAAGTTATTATTATCATCCGTTCTTGAGGGGGAATAGCCAAAATCGACTTTTTCACCATCTTTAAAAATTTCAACCAAGACACTTACTCTTCCCTGGCTATTTATCGAAGCGTTGTTCTGATAGACAACTATATTGCAAAGACATTCATCTTCATCAAGTTTACTATCAATCATTGATTGCCTGTAAATATCAATATATTTTTGAGTTACGTTAACTCCATATACGTAAGGTTCAGGAAGATCTCTTCCCATCTGCTTCATCCTGTCCAATCTCTCCTTCCACATTTCAGGAATCATTTCAGGTTCAACTTTATTAACCAGATGCATTGCCTGCATTCCAGCTCCATAGTACATGTCTGTAGGCTTATAGGATACCGCATAAATCCAGTGGATTGGATTTTCGGGGTCAGCCTTTCCTGCATCTGCCACAAACCAGGATTTATTTAAAGTATCAGGATAATATTCCGTAAACATCCAGTCACCATCAACAAGAACCTCACTCCATGTATGGTTCCCATTCATTTTTGTCCACATCCCTGTACCTGCCAATCGAGAGGGGATACCAACAGACCTGAAAGCATCCGTCAAGAGAATGGATAAGCCTGTGCAAGTAGCCATATGCTCAGCTATCGATTGCTTGGGAGAAGCATCTACTCTTGATCTCTTTGTATTATACTCAACATTAAGCTCATCCTTAATGGGTATATTTATTGCAAAAATCGCATCAACAATATTATCCTTATCCTTAACATACTTGTTAAATCGCTCATAGAAGTCCTTGCGCCAGGGGTCCCTGTCTTCAGAAGTGTTGGCATAAGGTAATACCTCATTGAAGAAAACCGAATCAGGCAATTCTTGGCACCAGGGAAATTCTTTCCTGGCCCTATATGCATAATCAGCATTCTCCAACAGAAACTCAGCACTCAGGCTACTTAAATCTCTTTGTGGCATGTAACTGATCAAAAAGGCCATGCCCTCCTTCTGCTCTTTAGGTGCCTCTTGCATCGCTAGTTCTAACTGAGTTCTATTTTCACCAGCTTTCACGAAAGCTGATTCCAGCAGAGGGTGATAGAATTCAGATACCCCAAAATATTCTGTGTTACAAGATGATAGTGCAAATACAATTAGGATGATTGATAGTAGGTTTTTCATTTTAAGAGAATATATTTATCACAAAAATAATATAAATTATGCCTATGGATTAAAGCTAGTCTGCACGGTACTCATTATTTTAACACAGGCAATCAATGTAAAATGGCCTGGGTAAAAGATCTGGGTGGACATTCGAGGAATAAGCTTTTACCCCTATATTTGGCTTCCCAATCCTTCCTTCTTATTTCATTAGGCTTATCTATCTTGGTTCTGGCAAAAATATCATCTGCCTCTAGCATGGAATAGCTGACTTTTTTATACTTAATATCTAATGCCGACAAATTAATATCAAGATATTTGATTGAGTCTGTTCGATTTAAAGCATAAAGAACCAAGCTGTCTCTTTCAGCTGAGAAGGCTACTTGTACTTGCAGCATATCTGTACGGTTAGCCTTGTATTCCTCTATCTTCAAGGGCCATTTTGCCGGTGTCCTGGAAATAAGTTCGTAAAGCTTACCGGGGGCTGTAAGATATGCACCCTCCTTTGGTGTTTCCAGAACTGCCTGCCCATGAGTATTACTGAAGTTATTGTAGTTTACAAAGTCTACAATGCTTCCTTTGCGCTGCCAATCCATGAGGTAGCCAGCTGCTTTTAATCCGCAATACCATGTTCCTAAAACCATTGATCGCTTGATTTCTGTTTTGTGCCCGTATAAAAACTGTTCATCAACCTCATCTTTAGGATTTTTCGCTCCATAGGGGTGAACCTGCCACTCAGTATTACAATACTTAATTGCTGTATTATTTTTTTGATTATAATTTTCTAAAAGCCCAATCATCATATCAAGGCGTCCATCCTCATAATCATCCCGGTCTGCAAAAAAATCGATGTGTTTCCCTGCAATCTCAAGCATTGCAGGAACCTTATCTGTGAAGTCGTATGTCACCATGCCTATTTTTATTGTAGGGTCAAGAGCTTTCATGGCTTTGGAATATCTCACAACCAATTCTGCATATTCTTCAGCAGACATCCATCTTACTGTTTCGTTATCCATTTCCCAATATTTGACCTCAAAAGGGGCCTCGAAACCATGTTCCGCTCTTAAGTCTGCCATTGGATGAGTACCAGATTTTAAATTACAATATGCTAACCAATCAACAGCATCCTTTATACCTTTTTCAATATCACTAAATTGAGGTAAGACATATGAATTATCCTGCCAGGGATTACGACTATCAAGAAGATATTCCTTTTTCCAGGGATGATACATGTTTATACAAAGCATCATTTCGCATCCGACCTTATTACAAAGCATCGCAAATTCAGCAGTCCCCAGATCATTATTATTCAATCCACCCCAAAAATATGATGGTTCAGGAACACGCAGATCATATGGTCCAACTCCCTGCTTCCAATCATAGAAAGAGGCAAAACATCCACCCGGGAAACGGATCAATCCCGGATTCAATTTTTTAACCGTTTCAACAGTTTCCGCTTTCCATTTATAAAAATGATCCTCCGGTAGTAATGAAAAGGCATCAATATCTACTTCACTTAAGGGTGGTATAAACAAAGCAAAGGTCATCTGTTCAGTTGGTCCATCATAAGGAATTTCAACTGTATATTTCGCAAATTCATCAGTAATATTAATCTTATGTGTAACTACTGGTTCATCCCACATACCTTCCTGATATATTCTAAGCTCCACACCCGAACTAGGGCCACTTCCAATTAAATCCTTTATCAATTTAAGGTATCCCGTAAAAAAATACTTCTTCCCATTAACCATTCTTTTTCCATCCTGAGCTATACCTCCCCAATGCTCATTTTCTTTATTCTGTATCCTGATGCTTCGCTCACCATGTATAGAAATACTATTATTAAGCTCAAGTTTTACTTTAATATCTTTGGTGTTGAGCTTAAAGAAGGTCGATTCATCAGTAATAATCCATGGCTCATCGGGTTTGCCGGGGGCAGCATACCAACTGTTATGCTCATAACCAGAATGGTACCATGATTCACCACTCCAATCGCTTATGTATTTATTATCTGGGAGTAAAAAACCGAAAGAATTTTTACTTCGACCATTATATGGAGGAAAATTCTCAAAGCTCCTATTGAATAGTAATTCGGCCTGCATTGGCGCAATTTGATAGCCAAAGCCTATTTCTATAAAATGGCTGTAAAGTAGTGGACTAATTGGTGTTTCGGAATATTCATTCTTGCTTACTTTTAAAGTTAAATCGGGTTCAATTTGCTGAGAATTTGAACAAGAAATAACAAAATAGCTAAGCAAAATTAAAGTAAGAATTTGTTGAGTTAAGTGCTTCATGTTGTTTACAGTTAATCTTTTGTGAATATAGCAAATCAAAAATCCCGAAATCCAAATGTTTTATAATATTTCACAATAAAAAATAACGTCAGACGCTTTTTGAAGGAAGAATTTATCTAACTTTATACAAAAACTAATGAAACGGAATTCACTTACTCTGCTCATTATCCTGTTTTTCCTAATCTCTTTTTGTGAGTTGTCAGCCCAAAGTCCGGTTAAGTTGTGTGCCGGATTATCTGCTGGTGGTTCAGGCTTGGCAGGAATCCCTATCCAAATCAGGCCGGCAAAGTTTATTGCTCTGGATCTCGGTGTTTATTACAGAACTGTCCGTGTTGATGAGTTCGAAGACAAGCGTTTTTTTGGCCCCTCCGCTGATGCCGGAATCAATATTTTTCTTACTAAAAAGCACAACTCAGAAAAATCCAAGATCACAGAGAATGGATTCTACCTTAAGGGAGCCTTTGGCCTGCACAAGAAGGAGGATGGTGATATTTTCAGAATACAAGAGAATATGGCAAGCGTAGGCTGGTTAGTGGAAATCAATAAGGATAAAAATCCAGGAAGATTTTTCCAGATTCAACTAGGTCCTTCCATAATTCAAAAAACTGAAAACTTTCTTAATACAAGATATCCACCTGGTGAACAATTACAAAGCAGTGAGAGATTTTCCGGGATGATTTATGGAAGACTAAGCTGGTTTTTCTCAATAACAAAATAGTATAGCACTCACTTGCTCTCTGCAAAATGTTGATCATGCGATATTTGATCGGTATTAATATCTGAGGATAAAAAATTCCAGGATTTTCCCTAATTTCATCCGCATGCAAACATTGTTGGCTACAGGTATTATCCTATCTTTTCTCACAATATTTATATTGTATTTACTTCTTGAAGTTATACAACATAACAAACGTTTAAATTCAATTCCAAATAGGATCAGCATTACCGGAACACGCGGCAAAACCACTGTAACAAGATTAATAGCCTCCATCCTCCGTGAATCAGGATACAGCGTTTTAGCAAAAACCACAGGAACAGAAGCAAAGTACATATTACCTGATGGCTCTGAGCAGTCGATAAGAAGAATAGGAGCCCCTAATATACTGGAACAAAAAAAACTTGTAAGAAAAGCATCAGGATTAAAGATTGATTTTCTTATTTCTGAAATCATGAGTATCCAGCCCGAGAACCATAAAACAGAAACTCAAAAGCTCCTGAAACCTAATTATACTATCATTACAAATTTTTATCCGGATCACCTTGACGCTGCAATAGATGAAAACATGACCCTACTGTATGCGAACGATATAAATGAGAATTCTACTGTTATAATTGACAAAGATGATTTTGATCAGGAGTTGGTGCAGTGCATATCAAATAAAAGAGCAAAAATCATAACAGTAGATCCAGCCCCACTAATGCTTAGGAACCAGCAAAAAGCCAGAAAATTAGCTGAGATATTTTCTTGTACAGAAGAAAATATCGCTTCCGGTATTCAAAAAGCTTTAATGGATAAAGGTGAGACACGTGGATTTGCTATGGGAAGTAATGAATCATGCATATTTATCAACCTTTTCGCTGCCAATGATCCAAGATCAAGCATACAGATGATTGAAGAAATTATCAAGCAAGCAAAGTGGGAAAAACACAAAGTTATGGGATTTCTCTCTTTAAGGTCGGATAGGGCAGAGCGTAGCATACAGTGGTTGGAATTTCTTAAGAATGATGAATCTAAATTATTTGACGAATTGTATCTTTCCGGATCTCATAGACACTATTTTAAACGGATATTGAAAAAGGGACTCCTAATAAATACAGCCGACCCGGAACTTATCACAGAAGCTATTCTTGCCAATAGCAATAAACCGTGTTTGATTTTTGGCTTAGCAAATATTGGGAATATTGGCCTTAAGCTTGTTGATTATTGGGAACTTAAAGGACAAAAAATTAAGCTGTAAAAGAAAGTACACATGAGCTATGAACTCTTTTTTATCGGACTGGCAGTTACCTTGATATTCATTTCATTATCTGGAATTTACCCTGGTGGTATTATTGTTCCAGCGTATCTTGTCTTGTTCATCGACCAGCCCTTTCGTCTTCTTGGAACACTTATAATATCCATTGTGGTTCTTGGATTATATCGATTGCTTTCGCGAAGATTGATCTTATTTGGAAAAAGAAGGTTTGTTTTCATCATCCTGCTTGGAGCATGTCTGGCATTTGTTTTATCCTACATCTTACCACGCTTTTTTCCTGAGATAATAGAGTTAAAAGTAATTGGTTGGATTATTCCTGGATTATTAGCTAACCAAATGGAAAAACAAGGATTGACAGTGACATTGTCGGCATTGGCCATTGTACTACTACTACTGTTTGCAGTTGGGAAACTTTTTTATCTAATATTCTGAAAAATCAGGATTATGTCTTCTTACTTTTCAATACAAAAGAACATAAGAAAGTTAGGACTTTTAAGTGCATTATTGCTAACAGGCATTATTTTATATCAACAAAACCTTCCTAATGAAAAAAGTTCCAAGCAAGAACAAGCTATCGCTTACATGGAGGAAATGCTATCTGCTATTTCGGAGTATTGCGCTGAAAATTATATATATATCGACACAATAAATGACCCCAATAAAACAGGTCTCATCGGTCCGGAATGGACTGATATGACCACCACCATTGGTCATATTGAAGCTAAACGTACTACAATTCAGCCTGATTTCGCATCATTGATGATAGAACTCCTGGAAGAAGCTGATGTCAAAAGAAACGATACGGTCGCAATTGGATGTTCAGGTTCCTTCCCTGGACTTCTGTTGGCAAGTCTTTCAGCTGCCAAAGCTGCCGGAATAAAATGTAAAACAGTACTATCCCTTGGTGCTTCATCTTTTGGTGCAAATCGAATTGATCTTAACATTCTAAACATATATAATATTCTGTACGACAATGGTTTAATTGACGACCCACCACTGGCTGTTTCTCTGGGAGGAGAGAATGATCAGGGTGAGGGATGGGAAAAGGCTGTACTGGTTAAGCTTAGCAACGATATAGTTAAATCAGGATACTTTTTTATTAATCAACCGAGTCTAAAGAAAAGTGTTTACCTCCGCGATAGTCTATATGGCTTCGACAAGGATGGTAGCATTAAGGCTTTCATAAATTCTGGTGGAGCCATGGCGAATATTGGATCGAGTCCTACAATACTTAGCTTGAAGCCAGGTGTGCATAGAAAATATAAAATACCCGAGCCTGATCAACAAGGAGTAATTCATAGAGCCATGACGAATGACATAGCTGTTATTCATCTTTTAAATATTAAAGGTTTGGCAATGGAATATGCTTTGAAATGGGATCCGGTAATTCGTTAATAAATCTTAATATGCCATTCTAATAGATGGCAAACGTTCTAAGTTTAATATCTTTAATGACAATAATAAAAATTCAAAAGGAAGAATCTAATGAAAAAACTTTCCATTGCTTTGATAATGATTTTTATGCTATCAGGACTGTTCCTGATACCAGGTCATTCGATGGCTCAAACAGCCAAAGAGCCAGTAATTCTAACATCATGCGGGCAAAGCCCTGGTCCTGTAAGACTTAAGATATTCCTGAAAAGGTTAGCTATTGATTTTGAATATAAGCTATTGGTTACTGACAAGGATCTTGTAGACGCTAAGTCGGCGGGTAAGCCCTACAAAACATTAATAATTGTAACTGGTGCCAGTTTAAAAGGTATGGGAGCAGCCGGTGTTTCTATTGACGACGAACTTGCACGTACAGAAGCACTTATTGCAGAAGCAAAGAAACAGGGTATAACGATTATTGGATCACATATTGAAGGTATGGCACGTCGTTCTCAAGGGGCTTCCAGCGGAGATAATAGCGATGAACAATCAATTGATGCGGTCTGCCCAAATTCTGATTTTATGATTGTAAAAAAAGAAGGCGATGGTGATGGACGGTTCACCACCATTTCAAAAGGCAAGGATATCCCATTGATACTTTTTGAGATGAATACCGAGATAAGTGATGTGCTGAAAAAAGTATTTACCAAATAAGCCATCATCGTGAACATGTATCTATCGGCCGGCATTGTTTTAGGCGTTATGGTGTTAGTGTACATCATTGCCCTGAAGTTTAAGCTTTCTACCGAACTGGCCATGCTCCTGGCCGCCATTGGGGGTGCTTTAAGTGCCGGGCACTGGTTTCCCGCCAGGCATATTGCCGAAGGAGCTATCACCTACCTCGATATCAACCTGATATTCATATCAGCTACTCTTTTCATGAATATTCTAAAAGAGTCGGGCGGTATAGCTTTCGTTGTTAGGGCCATAATCAAAACCTTCCATAAAAGCAGAGTTTTACTACTGGTCTTATTAACCTTTCTTTTGTTATTACCCGGCGCTTTGACCGGGGCAGGAAGTGTTACAGTTCTTATCACAGGCGGTTTGGTTGCAGTGGTATTAAACTACATGGGCATCAAGAAGATCCGTATAGCTGCAATAATCTTCCTTATTGCAGGGTTAAGTGCAGCTGCTCCTCCTGTTAGCTTATGGGCTATGATGACAGCAGCAGGAGTAAACATGCCCTACGTTGGGTTTTTCATGCCCCTTCTGATCCCTTGTGTATTGGGAGCTCTATTCACCATCTTCTTTCTGGGATGGAAAGGCAGCAAGATCGATGTAGAAAAAGCTTTTGAGGAATTACCTAAACCCCCGGAAAAAATGAATTGGTGGCGAATAATTATACCCTTCCTGATTTTTTTCGGACTGATATTTCTAGGTAGAAAGTGGCCTCATGATTCACCTGTTGTTGGTATGCCGTTAATGTTTCTTTTAGCAGCCCTGGCCTCTTATTTATTATCGCCTGTAAAATTAAAAATATTCAAAATATCTACCGACACTATTAAGCAATTGCTTCCTCTGATTGGTACACTCACGGCAGTTGGGATTCTTGTGCAAATTATGACTCTCACTGGAGTTAGAGGCTTACTGGCCATTATGTTTATAACACTGCCAACAGTACTCGTTATCGGAAGTCTTTTTGTTTTCCTTCCAATAACAGAATCAGTGCTAATGTATGGTTCAGCAGCTGTTTTTGGGGTGCCATTAGTTCTATTATTCAACACTATCGGACTTAATCCTATTGTTGCTCTCGCTGGCATGAGCATAATATGGCCACTGGGAGATGCCTTACCGCCCACTGCAATTATTGGACGACTAACGGTGGATGTAGTTGGTACTAAGGAAAAGTATGGACAATTTTTAAAACAGTGTCTGGTTCCCGCAATTGTCATATGCATTTTAGGAACCCTGATGGTGATTTTTAGCAAGGAACTTGGATTTTTAACGGGTATATGAAATAAATAAAATGGATCTTATAAGCACAATAATATCAGTTATTTATTACCTTTTTATAGCTTTTATATCTGTCTTGATAATACACAATCTTATCAAAACAAAAGATTGGAAGAAGGAGGTAATATACATAGTTATCCTGATGCCTTTTTTACTTCGATTATTCTTACTTAAATAAGGCAGTAAAATGGAAACAAAAACTATCATCAGAAAAATACTACTAAGTGCTGCAGGACTTGTGATATTAGTGTTTGCTGCAATAGAGTTTTATCAGCATCGACATCATAAAGAGGCTGTTGTTATCAATGATCAGGTTAAGGTAGCAAAGCTGGGAGACTATTTTGAGGGAATACAGGGAACAATAAACGATTGCAATATTTATATTATTGAGGGAAAAAACCCGGGTGCTACAGCGCTGATTCTTGGAGGTTCTCATCCCGAAGAACCTGCCGGCAGATTGGCCGCCTGGATCATGGTGGAAAATGCTGCTGTTGAAGCGGGTAGAGTGATCCTGGTATTATCTGCCAACAGAAGTGGAACTACAGCCACTCGACCTAGTGGAGCCTATCCAACAAAATATACTATTCCTACCGAATGGGGCGGTCAGGTTTTCAGAATGGGCGACAGATGGTCAAACCCTCTGGATCAATGGCCAGATCCTGAGGTTTATATCCATTATCCTAGTGGCCAGAACCTTGCATATGTTGATATTCGTAATCTGAATCGTACCTGGCCCGGCCGAGCCAACGGAACTCTTACGGAAAAAACCTGTCATGCTTACATGCAACTGATTGAAAAAGAAAAGGTTGATCTGGTTATTGACATGCATGAAGCTGAGCTTCAATATCCAGTTATTAATACTATCGTTGCTCATGAAAAAGGACAGGAATTAGCTACACTAGCATCTATGATGCTCACTGACTTTGAAGGGTTTAGCATAGGAACTGAATTTTCACCAAAAAACCTTCATGGACTTTCACACAGAGAGATTGGAGATCATTCCGACGCAGTTTCACTTTTATTAGAAGCTCCTGAACCTTTTCTGGACGCTACAAGAGGTATCACAGGCGAAAAACAACTACTCGAGGGTAAAGATGAGTTCGTTGTTAAAGCCGGTGAAAATGGACTTCTTTTTGCTCCAATAGATGAGAATGGTTGGCCAATAGGTGTTAGGGTAGGGAGGCATACATCCGCTATTCTCCAGATCTTCGAAAGCTGGAATGAGTATTATCCTGATAAATCAATTTTGTGCGATAATGTTCCTCGATACGCTGAAGTCAATGTAAATGGAGTTGGATTCTATCTTAAAAATCCCGATGATACTGATAATAAATACATTGTATTTGAATAATAATAATAATAGATTGCCAAATTAGAAAAATAACAATTGACTAAATAATCATTAAAGAAAATGACTATGAAAAATCAAATTACCCTTAAATCATTTCTCCTGATCATTGCGGCTCTGTTTATAGTTAGCCTAAATCTGGAGGCTCAATTTATCCCCGTTAGTGAAGAGGATGCTTCCTGTACAAGTATTATGGTTGGAAAAAAAGCCAGTACCGATGGCTCAGTTATGACCAGTCATAGCTGCGATGGGAATTATCGAACCTGGGTTAATATTGTTCCTCACAAATATTTCGACAATGCTGAAATGCGTCAAATACGTTGGGGCCTTCTTCATACCGAGACTCCCTGGGATACGCGGCGTGTCAATGTTAAGGGAGAGATCCCTCAAGTGGAAGAAACATATGCATATTACAATGTTGCCTATCCTGCGATGAATGAAAAGCAGCTGGCCATGGGAGAAACAACTATTGGGGGTAAAAGAGATCTTAGAAATGATGATGGTCTTTTCTTAATTGAGGAGCTGCAAGCTGTTGCAATGGAACGTTGTACCACCGCTCGTGAGGCAATAAAGCTGATGGGCGAACTAGCAACAAAATATGGCTATGGAGACTCCGGTGAGTGCCTCACTGTTGCTGATAAAAATGAAGTTTGGCATTTCGAAATCTCTGGAGCCAGCGTGTGTGAAAGAGGATGCGTTTGGGCTGCTGTTAGCATTCCGGATGACCATGTAGGCGTTTCAGCTAACATACCCAGAATAAGCACACTGGACCTCGATAATCCTGATTACTATATGGCTTCAGAAAATGTTTTCTCTCTTGCCGAAGAATTAGAATACTGGGACCCTAATAGTGGTGAAGAATTCAAGATGTGGAAAGCTTACAGCGGTAGAAAACCATTCTCAACAAGAGAATTTTTCGTTCTTAGCAATATGGCTCCTTCACTTGATCTAAATCCTGAAATGGAAGAACTTCCTTTATCTGTTAAACCCGACAAAAAGGTTAGTGTACAGGATGTTATGGCCTTCTATCGTCAAACTTACGAAGGCACTGATCTGGATGCAACAAAAAACCTGATGGTAGAAAACAGACCTAGATACAGGAGGGGTGGGGAAGAAGAAAATAAGGAAGAAATTACGAAAGTGAAAAGTCCTATGGCCAATCCATGGATGGGATCCGACCTGTCGAATCTAATTAACTCAATCAAACCTGAAACAATTGAAAGATCACGTACAATAGCTATAAGCGGATGTTCATATAGTCAGATTATCCAATGTCGCGATTGGCTGCCTGATGAGATCGGTGGCATTGCCTGGCTCTCATTTGATAACCCGGGAACCAGTCCAAGAATACCGGTCTACTCAGGTACCTTAAGCTTACCAGAAAGTTTTGCGATTTGTGGTCAGAAAAGATATCGTACAGATGCTGCAATCTGGAGCTTCAGAAGAACAAACAGATTAGCTGAAATTAAATGGGAAAAAACACGTAAGTATATTGAAGATGGAGTAAGAGGATTTGAAGAAAAAGCTATTGCTGAAATACCTATGATCGATAAAAAAGCGGTTGAGATGTACAAAGCTGATATGAAAAAAGGCCCTGTTCTGGATAACAAAGATCATCCCTTACCAATGCCATACAGAGAATTCCTTACCAAATATACCAACGATTTCGCACATGCTACGATGAGCACATGGTGGGAATTGGGAGATGTTTTGTGGGGTATTCATGCCAGAGGGTTTTAGGGGCAAGATACAAGTTGTATGATACAAGTTACAAGATGTAAGAACTTTTGATTATGAGAATTAAGAAGCTTTTATTCGTTATATTTTTGATCATTCCTTTTGGGCTTTTTGCTCAGGAATTTATTGAATCAGAGAGTTGTACAAGTATTATTGTTGGCAAGGCAGCATCTGTTGACGGCTCAACGATGACCTCACACTCATGCGACTCCGGGACTGACAGGACATGG
>CAYUNU010000025.1:14987-17906 GCA_964446195.1 uncultured Porphyromonadaceae bacterium
AAACATTCCACCTGCAAAGAAATACAAGAAAGGGGAGGAATGTGCTATTTATCTGGAGCCAAAACGGACAAAGGGGCCTAATGATTCCGACAGAATTGAGGTAGGGTACATACCACAAGTTCGTCAAACATATGCCTTTGTCAACACAGCTTATCCATGCATTAATGAACATCAGCTGGCCATTGGTGAGACCACTTTTGGTGGTAAGAGAGAGATGGTTTCCAGCGAAGGCTTAATTGATTGTCCCGAACTTTACAGGTTGGCTCTTGAACGTGCTAAAACTGCTCGCGAAGCGATAATGGTGCTTGATGAGTTAACCTTGAAATATGGCTATAATGATGTAGGGGAGTGCTTTACATTTGCCGACCCCAACGAAACCTGGCATTTCGAGATTCTCGGTCCGGGAAAAGGTAAAATAGGAGCTGTTTGGGCTGCTGTTAGGATTCCTGATGAAGAAATAGGTGTTTCTGCAAATTCCAGCCGTATACGGACTATTGATCTATCTGACAAGCAAAATTATATGGCCTCAAAGAACGTTTTCAGTTTAGCTGAAGAATTAGGTTTTTGGAGCCCTGAAAGCGGACAAGCATTTGAATTTTGTTATGTTTATGCCAATCGTAAAAGTATAGGTAGCCGAAGACGTGAATGGCTTGCACTAAGTTCTGTAGCTCCATCATTGAATCTTGATCCTAACGGCGAAAACTTCCCCTTATCCGTTAAGCCAGATAAGAAAGTTTCTGTCAAGGATATTCTGACAATCTTCAGGAATTACTATCAGGATACACCATATGACATGACTCGCTTAATTACTGCAGTAAATCGCGACGGAGAGGTAATTAAAAGTCCTGTTGCTAATCCATTTATGAATCGTGAAACCAGAGATCTTCTTAAAGTCCCTTATGAGCGGACAATATGCTGTTCCAGAGCAACTTATCTTACTGTAACTCAATCTCGTTCATGGTTACCGGATCCGGTTGGTGGTGTTGTGTGGCTTGGTTATGATAACCCGGCAACCACTCCTCATGTTCCGATTTATTGTGGTATTTCTACTATGCCCGAATCATATATGATTGACGGGAGAGCTGAATACCGCACGGATTGTGCATGGTGGGCATTTAGGCGTGTTTCTCAATTGTGTGGTTTCAGGTACCAGGACATGAGCAAAGATGTAGAAAAAGTATGGTCGGAAATTGAAGACAAATCCTTTGCTAATCAATCGGAATTTGAAGCACAATTTATTGAGCTTTATAAAAAGGACCCCAAGAAAGCTATTGAGGTTTTGACTAAATATTCTGTGGATATTGCTAATGGTGCTGTAGAAAGATATTGGAAGCTTGGTGACGAGCTATGGACTAATTATACCAGATACTTTTAAAATTATCAATTGCTTAATCTGCTTTGTTGTAATTTAATTCTCTTAGCAACAAATACATATCTGCTTCTTGATTTCTACAGGTCTCAGTAAAATCCTGGCATATATTTGTCCTATAATTAATATTATGTTAACTTACTTATGTAAAAGAATAGGGAAATGGTTTTTCTTATCATCTCCCTATTCTTTATAGATTTTTAAGTATGAGAAACCTCTTGGATTATTTCAGTTCCTCAATTTTTTTGTTGATTGCCGCAAGTTTATCATTTTCCTTAAAACGATAATACAATTCCTTTAAGGCATTTAAAGTTTGTGCGTCATCACCTTCTATAGCGATAGCTGCTTCAAAATATGGAAGTGCTTGTTTGAAGTGTTCATCTGTTAAAGCAACAGCTGCTTTATAACCTTCAGCGTCATCAAGTGGAATTTCCTGAGCTAATTTATTAGCATTGTATCCACGGTCATAATGAATTTTACCAGCCATATACATTGCTTCCCAATATTCTGGGTTTATATCAATAGCTTTAATGAATGCAGCAAGGGCTTTATCAGGATCCTTTTTTTCACCAGCTATACCATATACGTACCAAAGCGAAGCATTTTCACCATCTTTTTCCAAAGCTTTTTCAATAAATACATAAGCCTGTTCTAAATCTTCTTTTTCAAGGTAGAAATTAACGAGTTGTATATATAGATTCACATTATCTTGAGGATAAGCATCTATACCTCTTTTAAAGGCATTCAAAGCACCAACAGTATCCCCTTTAGCGAAATACAAGTCAGCGATGTACTTAAAAACTTTACTTCCCTCATAACCATATTCAGCTGATATTTCATAATACTTAATTGCCTCATCGTACAATCCAGCCTGATCAGCAGCAATGGCAGCGTTAAAAAATGCGCCTGTATCAACTTGATTTATATATGGTAACGCTCCTATTTCTATTACCTTCTTGAAAGATTCTAATGATTCATTATACTTTTTTGCCTGATATTCATCACTACCCTTATTAAACATAAGGTTTGCAGATCTTCTTATTTCAAACAATAGTTTATCTTCAAATCGTTTCTTTGTATCAAGTTCCATTGCCTTGATGAATGAGTTTGAAGCAATTAGCAATGGATTTTCAGCCAAGTTTTTAAACTTTTCTTCAGATGATTGATAAAGTTTGTGATAAACTTGTCCGCGGTAATACCAGGTTTTGGCTTCACCTGCTGTTTTAGGATGTACAGCTGCCTGATCAATACTTTCCTTAGCCTTATCCAGCTCGTTGTACTGTGGTTTCATATAGTTAAAAGCACTAACAACCTTAGCGCTCTGACCATACGCAGTGGATATCCCAAGTATTAAGATTAGTCCTAATGCAATTCTTTTCATGATTTTGTTATTTAAATTTTCCAGTATTCAAAAATAGTATAATATTAAAAGTCAGTCAAATCTGTTATGGAATTATTTGCCCCATTTGCAAACTAAAAAAGCATCTTAATCTGTATTACTATCATTATTTTCAACAGCTGAAATAAAATACTGACAAACATCACTAATA
>CAYUNU010000026.1:0-17495 GCA_964446195.1 uncultured Porphyromonadaceae bacterium
GATAATTAGTCCAAGTTTTAAAGATTTTCACAATGGTGATTATAAATTCCTAACTGTATATGGCAAACACGCCAGAGGCTTGATGGCCCGTTTCATCAACACTCATAGACTAAGAGATGCAGAAGACCTCAAAGCTTTTACAGAAGGAGGATACGCCTTTAACTCCAGGCTATCAAAAGGTGATAACTGGGTGTTTACGAGGGGATAGAATTCTAGCTGTGAGTCGCGTTGCACAGGTGGGTAAGCAACAAAATCACCTCTTCTTATTAAAGTTCCGATTCCCATACCTCTTCTGAGTAACAGGATTATACCTCGGGCCGTCTTCCATATCACCGGGGAGTGGTGACTTGTATATCTCTCTATCTATGAGGGCTTCAATCTTTTGAAAATCTCTTTGATCCTTGTCATTAATAAAAGTTATCGCCACTCCTGATTTTTCCGCCCTGGCAGTCCTACCTATTCGATGAACATAGTCTTCCGGATCCTTGGGTACATCATAGTTGATGATAAGTTCTATTCCATCTATATCGATCCCTCTGGAAACGATATCAGTAGCAACCAGTATTACAAATTTTCTGGCTTTGAATAGCCTAAGCGTTTCTTCTCTATCCTGCTGGGCCAGGTCGGAATGTATTTGTCCTACCGAGAGCCCCATATCCTTTAGAGTTCTTGCAACCAACTTAACATTAGCTTTAGTGGCAGAAAAAATAATCACCGATCCCATTTCCTTCTCTTTCAATAGATGACTAACAAGCGTTGGTTTTTGGGAATCATAAACCAGATATGCTGCTTGGAGAACATTTTCGGAGGGTTTTGAAATTGCTATATTCACCTCTGTAGGGTTATTCAAGACCCGCTTGGCCAGGCTCCTGATTTTGGGTGGCATGGTAGCCGAATACATCATTGTTTGTCGATCCTTGGGGAGGTAGGTAATGATTTTTTCAATATCTTCAATGAATCCCATATCCAACATCCTGTCGGCCTCATCTAAAATTAGCATTTCAAGAGAATCCAGCTTTACGTAATTCATATTCAAATGGGAGATCAGCCTACCAGGAGTTGACACGATAACATCAGCACCCTCGGTTAGAGCTCTTTTTTGCTGATCCCAGTACATAGCGTTATTTCCTCCATAAACAGCGATTGAAGATGTGTCGCTAAAATAACCCAGACCCTGAAATTGCTGGTCGATCTGAACAGCCAACTCTCGTGTTGGAGCAACAACCAGAACCTTAACTCCTTGTTTCTTCGACTGCATTATTTTATGGATAGCAGGAAGAACATAGGCCGCAGTTTTTCCCGTTCCTGTTTGGGCACAGGCTATCAAGTCCTTGCCTTCCATGGCAGGTGGTATAGCCTCATTTTGAACCGGGGTTGGAATTTTATATCCCATCATTTCCAGGGATTCCACCAGTCTTGGACTAAATCCAAAGTCTAAAAAACTCTTATCTGCCATAGGTTTATTTATTATCGGTATTACTTTTCACCGATTGAAGTTTATTAAATATTTGTAAAGAAACCCATGCATCAGTTGCGGCGTATCTTTGCTGTGCTTCTGTTAGTTCATCAGCCTCCCAATTAGATAATTGTTGGGATTTGGATATCCTGAAATCCAGGACTATTGCGGAAAGTTTTTTTAGAGATAAAACCTCAATACCATAGTCGCCCACTATTGATTGCAAATCAATAAAGCCCTGTTGTTTAAATGGTTTTATCTTTTGTAAGGATTTGATATCATCATGGATTGCCGCACCAACTTTTATGACATCAGGATTATATAATATTTTTCTTATCTCCTTGGGCAGTCCAATATGATTTAATCTAAACAGGAATGCTTCTTTAGGTGAGGACAGCTGGAGTAATGACACTTTATTCAGACGACCTTTCTTAAATGATGGTCTGGTTTCTGTATCAAACCCTAAACGGTGCAACTCAGTAATCTTTGGAAGGACGGTATTCAGCTTATCAATACTATCTATCAGGTGGATAGGTCCGTCAAATACTTCGAGGGGTAATTCGTTTACCGCGTCTTTGTCAATAGTTTTTTCAAACGACATATTAATTTCAAGAATTCCTGCAAAAATAGAGGTTTTTCTGTCACTTACGCAAATTAGCACAATAGTTTAAGGAAGTCGGTATAATCCTTTTTCAAGAATTATCTGATCACGATCCAGCATATTGTCGATCACATTCCCAACTTTTTCAAGCGGAAAGTCCATTTTTCCAATAAGTTCCTTGCGGTTCACTTCACCCTCCTGAAGTATATCCAGCACTTGTTTTCTGATCTCTCCAGCCTCTTTCTGGGTAAGCTCAGTATCAGAGTTCTTCTCGCAGACATCACATGTACCGCATAGAGGGGGATTCTTGTCCCCAAAGTACATCAGCAGAAGCTGACTTCTACACCTGTCATTTGATTGGCCGTAATTTATCATTGTATCAAGCCTTTTTTGGGCTTCTTTTTGTCGCCATTCATAAACATCACGGGCAATAATTAAAGACTTCTCCTCTACTTTTTCGGCTGTAAAAATCAGTTGAGGGGTTTTTTTTGGTTCCAGGAAGTAGACAATACCTTGATTCTGCAGACTCTCAATAACTTTTTTTATTAACTCAGGTTTAGCCTTAGCTTTACTTGCCAACAGGTCAATATCTACCCGGCAGAAATCTGTAAATAAACCGGAATATACTCTGAGCAACAATTTAATTATTCCGTCATATCTGGAATTTGCCACCTGAAATTTATAAAGATCATCTCTATTAACCCTGAAAAATATTCTGGCAGGCAGGTTTATCTCATCAGTCAGTTCAATAAATCCTGCTCTTTCGATATGTTTAAGAGCATGATAGGCAGTTAAAGTATGAAAGCCAAATTTTGAGCAGAAATCGCCCAGACTGAAATCGAAAGCCAGCCCTTTACCAGCTCCTGGAATAAGTTGATAATAATGGCCTAAGGCCGTGTATACCTGTCGGATTTTATCAATACCCGGAAATTTAATCACCAGACTCTGCTCCAGGCTTCTTTTATCAGACTTATGATAGAGTAGCACCGCCAGAGCATTTTTGCCATCTCTGCCTGCGCGACCTGCTTCCTGGAAATAGGCTTCGGGCGAGTCGGGTAAGTCGATGTGAACGACTACTCTTACATCCGACTTATCTATTCCCATACCGAAGGCATTTGTTGAAACCATAACACGAATCTCGCCACTTTGCCAGCTTTTCTCTCTGGCCTGCCTGATTTTACTTTCCAATCCGGCATTATAGTATCCTGATGAAATATTATTTTTGTTGAGTATCTCCGCTATCTCCCTGGTTTTTTTCCTGCTTCTTACATAGACAATACCACTACCTTGATACTTTCTAAAAATTTTCACCAGCACAGAGGCTTTATCTTCTGTTTGATGGACCTTGTAGGCCAGATTCTTCCTCTCAAAGCTTTGCCTTATCACGTTCTGTCTGGAAAATCCTAATCGTTTTTGAATATCGTCAGCCACAGTCGGAGTTGCAGTCGCTGTTAGAGCCAGAACAGGAACATCCGGTAATTCTTCTCTGATTTTGACTATCTCAAGATAGGAAGGCCTAAAATCGTAACCCCACTGAGAGATACAATGAGCCTCATCAACAGCGATCAGATTAACGTTCATATTTTGCAATCGGACTTTGAACAATTCTGTTCCCAATCGTTCGGGTGACAAGTACAAGAACTTATAATTACCGTATATGCAATTATCCAGAGCGATATCAATTTCATATCGGGAAAGTGCAGAATTGATAGCCACAGCCTTGATCCCCTTTGACTTCAGTGCATCTACCTGGTCTCTCATAAGTGCAATCAGAGGAGAGATTACCAGACAGATTCCTGGTTTAGCCATGCCTGGAACCTGAAACGTTATTGATTTTCCTCCGCCTGTTGGCATTAAAGCCAATGTATCTCTGTTCTGCATTACAGATTCGATTATCTCTTCCTGCAGAGGTCGAAAATTGGCATAATTCCAATAATCATTTAGTATTTTCCTGTATTCATTCAAATCGCGGAGAAATTTGTAATTTAGCGCAAATTTACCAGTTCAAAAAAAAACGGTATGTCATTTTTTCAGGATAAGATTGATAATGAGGGTTTAACATTTGACGATGTTCTTTTAATACCTGCATATTCCGAGGTCATCCCACGGGAAGTAGATATCTCCTCGCAATTTACAAAAAAAATTAAGCTGAATACACCTATTGTTTCAGCAGCAATGGATACAGTAACAGAATCTGCTCTTGCGATGGCTATTGCCCGCGAAGGTGGAATTGGCGTTATCCATAAAAACATGAGTATTGAAGCCCAGGCTCGTCAGGTAATCTCGGTTAAGAGAGCTGAGAATGGTATGATCATGGATCCGATCACTATTTTTCCTGAGCAGACTGTTGAAGATGCCAAGAATCTCATGCATGAATACAAGATTGGTGGTATTCCTGTAATTAATCGCGACAGAAGGCTTGTTGGTATTGTTACGAATCGTGATCTTCGGTTCGAATACAACAAGAATACCCTGATCTCTGAGATCATGACTAAGGACAAACTAGTTACTACTCTCGAGTCAACCGCTTTGGATAAAGCTGCGGAGATTCTGCAAAAGCATAAGATTGAAAAGCTTCCTGTCGTCGACGATAATTATAAGCTTGTTGGCTTATTAACGTACAAAGATATAACCATCACCCGCGACAGGCCCAATGCCTGCAAGGATCAAAGAGGCAGGCTTCGAGTTGCTGCCGCTGTTGGCGTAACTGCCGACACTATGGACAGGATAAAAGCTTTGGTTGATGCCGGTGTGGATGCCATAACTATTGACACGGCTCATGGACATTCTATCGGTGTGCTCAATACTCTCAAAAAAGCTAAAAAATTATTTCCCGAAATGGAATTTGTGGTTGGTAATGTTGCTACGGCTGAGGCTGCAATCGCTTTAGCAGATGCAGGAGCAGCCGCTATTAAGGTAGGAATAGGACCTGGGTCAATATGTACAACAAGGGTAATTACCGGTGTTGGTGTACCCCAACTTACCGCAATATACGATGTGGCTAAAGCACTAGAAGGCAGAGACGTTACAGTTATTGCAGATGGAGGCTTAACTTATTCAGGTGATATTGTTAAAGCTCTGGCAGCAGGTGCTGATTCGGTTATGGCCGGTTCCCTTTTTGCAGGTACAGAGGAGTCGCCCGGAGACACTATTATTTACCAGGGAAGAAAATTTAAGTCCTATCGTGGAATGGGGTCTATTGAGGCTATGCAAAAAGGATCAAAGGACAGGTATTTCCAGGACGTTGAAGATGATATCAGTAAACTCGTTCCCGAAGGAATAGCGGCCAGGGTGCCTTATAAGGGAACTCTAACAGAGGTTATCTATCAAATGATAGGAGGTTTGCGTGCAGGAATGGGATATTGTGGTGCAAAAAACATTGAAAGTCTGCACAATGCAAGGTTTACCAAGATAACTTCATCTGGCGTTACAGAAAACCATCCGCATGATGTAACAATTACCAGAGAAGCACCAAATTATAGTCGTTAATAATTGACATAACAAACAGGCATTTAAAACGTTTAAGATTGTTATGTGTATTAAACTCAGAAAACAATTCATGAATCTTATGAAAATCAAGACATTATGGCTAACAGCAGCCATCTTATTATCAATAGTCAATTCATTTGCACAAGAAAAAGACCAGGTTTTGTTGACAATAGATGGCGATCCTGTATATTCTTCAGAATTTGTTAGAATACTTACCAAAAATCTTCATCAACAAGATGAAAAACCTAATATCAGCGAATCACTCGACATATTCGTCAATTTTAAGCTGAAGGTCAAAGCTGCAGAAGATGAAGGCATTGATACAACAAAGGTCTTCATTAATGACCTTGAGCAATACCGCAGTCAGCTTGCCAAACCCTACCTCATGGATCAGGCTGTAACACAAGAGCTTCTCGACGAAGCCTGGGAAAGAAGTCAGGTAGAAATAAGATCGAGTCATATCCTGGTTGGAGTGGTGGCTGATGCTCCACCCGCCGACACCCTCAGAGCATTTCAAAGAGCGATGAAATTTAAGGAGCAAATAGATGCCGGCGAAGATTTTGCAGAGCTAGCCAAAGAAGTAAGTGATGACCCGTCTGCTGTCAACAATGGAGGTGACATAGGATTTTGCACTGTGTTTGACCTTGTTTACCCATTTGAAAATGCAGCTTATAACACTCCGGTTGGGGAAGTCTCAGATCCTGTAAGAACAGAATTTGGTTACCACCTTATTAAGATAACAGATCGCATACCAACCAGAGGTCAAATCAGGGTTGCAGTTATTCATAAATCCAGTATGTACGGAATGGGAGAAGATGAGCATGCAATACTAAAATCCGAGATCTTTGAAATATATGATAAGTTGCAAGCTGGAGAAAACTTTGAAGATCTGGCTCGTAAGTATTCGGAGGATAAAAACTCTGGGCCACGTGGCGGGCTTTTGCCTTGGTTTGGAGTTGGTAATAAGCCGAAAGACTTTGAAGATGGAGCTTTTAGTGTCAAAAATATTGGGGAGTATAGCCAACCGATACAAACTCAGTTGGGATGGTACATTTTTAAGCTAGTAGACAAAAAGGTTCCTACCAGGGAGGAAGTAACACCAATTCTCGAAAGGAAAATCGCGAGAGATGCTGCCAGATCAGCAAAGAGCATAGCTGTTATTGTTGATCGACTGAAGAAGGAATACCAATATAAAGTGAATAAGGCTAATCTTGAAGAGTTTTACCGTTTGGTTGATCCCTCCATTTTCTCAGGTCGATGGGATCCAAATCCTGCATTGCAGAAAAACGGTATTCTCTTTACTATAAACAAAAAAAACTACCTCCAAAACGAATTCGCCAAATACTTGGCACTAAAAGTGAGGGAATCAAGAGAGATTCCCATTGCTGAGTTCGTTGACAAAAAATTCATTGAGTTTGTTGAGGAAACCGTTTTAAGCTATGAAGAAACTCAATTAGAAAAAAAATATCCGGAGTTTCGTGACTTGTATAAAGAATTCAGAGATGGGAATCTTCTTTTTGAAGTGATGGACAAGAAAGTTTGGACCAAAGCCTCAACAGATTCTGCCGGACTGGAGTCGTTTTATCATGCTAATAAAGAAAATTACCAGTGGGAGGAGAGGTTAAATGGTACAATCATCTATTGTAAAGCTGATACCAGCCTCCCTGAAATGGCTGAAGAGATGCATAAGGCTGTTAGCAAATATATCAAAACTGACACATCTCTTAAACCAATTGAAGAAGTCCTGGAGGAAATCTCTGTGAAATACTCAGGCTCATTTGAAACACAGAACGGCCCATTTTTAAGGGGGGAAAATCCTATCACAGATAATATCAAATGGAAAAAGGGTCTCTCTGATATAAGACAGGATGAAAATTCACGATTCTTTGTTTGGGTTAGGGGCATACTTGAACCTATGCCTAAATCCCTCTCCGAAGCAAGAGGCCAAGCTACTGCTGATTATCAGGAATATTTAGATAAAGAATGGATAAAGAAACTAAGGAGTAAATACTCCGTAAAGGTTGATGAAAAAGTATTGCAAAGCATACAGCTGTAATTCAGGCCTGGTCCTACTGATCTCGTTTGTACTTTTAATTGCGTTTGGCTGCTCTCGTATCCCTGTTAAAAATGGAGAGGAACCTCTAGTAAGGGTATACGACAAATACCTCTACACCAGTGATATGCATGGCATGTTCAATGGTATATCAGACCCAGCTGACAGTGCCAGAATAGCAAGGTCTTTTATTGACCAATGGATAAAAAGGCAACTTTTACTCAGACTGGCCGAGTATAATGTACTCGAAGAGCAGAAGAATTTTGAATCCATGATAGAGGATTACAGATCATCACTTCTTATTTATGAGTACGAAAAACAGCTGCTGAGCGAAAAGCTCGACACTGTCGTTAATAATAGTCAGTTGGAAGATTATTATAACAATAACATGAATGCCTTCATTCTGGATTCACCTATAGTAAAGGCCTTATACGTAAGAGTGGAAAAGAGTAATTCTGTAGTTCCGGAAATCCGACGTCTGATCCGATCAAAAAAAGATCAGGATTTTGAAAAGCTACTTGATGTTGGTCAGAGGGAATCTGACCGCTTCGATTTTTTTAATGATGATTGGGTCTCCTTTTCCAAGATTATGGAAAAAATCCCTGGACAAATAGATGATGAGGACGAATTTTTAAAAAGAAATCAAACTTGGGAGAGTGAAGACCAGGATTATATACACTTCCTGCTAATTAGGGACCACCTTGGTTCTGGAGAGCAAGCCCCGATTGAATTTATTAACGACAAAATAAGGGGCTTAGTACTATCAAAGCGTAAGCTTGATTATGTTAAACAAGTTGAACAGGATGTATTACAAGATGCATTAAGTCAGAAGCAAATAGAAATTTATGAATAAAATATTTAATAACTATTCCTTGATTAAGCTTCAGGGAATAAACAAATGGGGTCTTATATTATTGCTTTTGAGCGCCTTCAGTTATGCTGGTTCAGCTCAAATTGCCCAAAACGACACAATAGTTCTTGACCGTATCCTTGCGGTAGTTGGCTCCCACCCTATCCTGCAATCAGATGTTGAAAACACGCTGCAGCAAAATAGAGCGTCAGGTATACCTATGCTTGGCGATGAAAAATGCTCAACTCTCGAAGATATCATGGCAAGTAAATTATTACTCGACCAAGCTGAGCTGGATAGTATTGAAAAAACAGATAGAGAGGTTGAGGCAGCCCTTCAGCAGCGCCTAAATTTCTTCGTAGAACAGGCTGGATCAGTGGAAGCAATTGAAGAGTACTTTAAGAAATCTATGCCGGAAATTAAGCAGGATTTCTTTACCGATATTAAGAATCAGCTTCTAACAGAAGAAATGAAAAGATCTTTAACTGCTGATGTTAGAGTAACTCCATCGGAGGTGCAGAAATTTTTTAAAAAAATACCAAAAGATCAAGTACCCAGAATCCCCGAGCAATTAGAAATCAGGCAGATCGTTCAAAAACCAGGTGTTACAGAAGAAGAGAAACTCAGGGTAATCGATCAGTTAAACGAATACAGAGACCAGATTCTCGCAGGGAAATCCATGGCAACAATAGCTATTCTCCATAGTGATGACCCCGGCTCGAGAACTCAGGGTGGTGAGCTGGGATTTTATAGAAGAGGTGACCTGGCTCCTGAGTATACAGCTGCTGCTTTTAACCTTAGAGGAAATGAAGTATCCAGAGTAGTCAAAACAGATTTCGGCTACCACCTTATTCAAGTTATCGAACGAAAGGGAGAAACAATTAATACCCGGCATATTTTGTTGAAACCTAAAATCGCCCCGGAAACAAGCCTTCAAACAAAAAACTCCCTCGACTCTCTGGCTTTAAGAATACGAAACGAGGAACTGGATTTTGAAAAAGCAGCAGGACTATTTTCCAATGATGAAAATACCTCAGCCAATGGTGGACTTATGGTAAATATGAATAATGGTACCACAAAATTTGAACCACGAGAATTACCAGCTGAAATAGTTTCTCAGATTAACAATCTTAAGGTAGGTGAGATCTCCGACGCTTTCGAATCCAGAGATGAAAAATTGAATACCGTTTATAAGATTATAACCATTAAATCAAGAACACCTGCCCACCAAGCAGATGTAAAAACTGATTATCAGTATATACAAATGCTCACCCTTCAAAACAAACAAGCAGAAAAGCTCAATGAATGGCTTATTGATAAGGTTAAGGAAACGTATATAAGAATCAATGAAGATTATCAGGGTTGCCAATTCCGTATTGACGGGTGGGTGAAGTAGTTATGAGTTGTGAGTTATGAGTTAACGTTTTAAGTGGTAAGTATTTTATATCTGGTATTATATGGATTATAAGGATAATAAAGCAGCGGTTGATGGATTGAGGCTTTCATATGAAAAGTTCTTCAATGAGATTCAAAAAGTTATCGTTGGACAGGATGAGGTAATTAAACAAGTATCCATAGCTATTTTATCGGGTGGACATGGTTTACTTGTAGGGGTTCCTGGCTTGGCTAAAACTTTATTAGTTAATACTATCGCACAGATTTTAGGCTTGGAGTATAAAAGGATACAATTTACTCCTGATTTAATGCCTTCAGATATTATTGGTACTGAGATACTTGACTCAAGCAAGAATTTTAAATTTGTTAAAGGACCGTTGTTCGCTAATATCGTTCTTGCTGATGAGATCAATCGAACACCCCCCAAAACTCAGGCTGCTTTGCTTGAGGCCATGCAGGAAAGAATAATAACAACAGCTGGTGTAAGTTACAAGCTTGACAATCCATTTTTTGTACTAGCCACTCAAAACCCAATTGAGCTGGAAGGAACGTATCCCCTACCCGAAGCACAGCTCGATAGATTCATGTTCAATATTAAGGTCGATTACCCAACGGTGAGCGAAGAGATAGACATTGTTAAGCGAACTACTGCAGACTACACAACTACTCTCGAACCTGTTATCACCAAAGAAAAAATAATTTTCTTCCAGGAACTTATCAGGAAGGTGCCTGTAAATCAAAATGTTCTGGAGTATGCAGTAGAATTGGCTGTTAAGTCCCGACCAAAGCAGGTCAACTCGGCGCCTATATCCGATCAATATCTGGTATGGGGAGCAGGCCCCAGAGCTTCGCAATACCTTATTCTTGGAGCAAAGACACATGCTGTACTTAACGGCAAGTATTCTCCTGATATAGAAGATGTTCGGGCTGTTGCACCTGCTATTATGAGGCATCGCATAGTTAAGAATTATAAAGCTGAAGCAGAAGGTATTTCAGTTGAAGATATTATACATGACTTACTGGCTTAATGTCAAATTTTTAATATTTGCTATAACCCTGGCAATTCCCCTTCTTTCCCAGGGCCAGGAATCCCGTATTGTTGATTTCAAAGCTGAATACACAGATTTTGACCAAGACCTGGGGAAAAATATTTTCAGGCTAATTGAAAACGTCTGGATGAAACATGAAGATATTATTCTTACATGTGACAGTGCCTATCTAAATCAGGAAACAAACCATTTTAAAGGCTTTAGCAAGGTACATATTATCAAGAGCGACACTCTTGAGCTATTTGGTGACAGGCTTGATTACAATGGCACTACCAGGATGGCTGAGCTCGATGGTCGTGTGCGTATGGAACATCAGACAAGTACCCTACTTACTGAACATCTTGACTATGACATGAAAAATGAGGTTACCTGGTATTATGATGGGGGGCAAATCATTGATAGTTTGAGCATTTTGGAAAGTGTTTGGGGCTACTATTATGCGGATAGGGAAGAATATTTTTTTATGCAAGATGTTTTCATGTCGAATGAAAATAATACACTCTCAACAGACACTCTGAGGTATGATTCCCGGAATGAAATGATTTATTTCCTGGGGCCTACCCAAATTTTTGGTGACACCAATTATATCTATTGCGAAAATGGCTGGTACGACTCTCGTATGAACCAATCTAGCTTTAATAAAAATGCCACTTTCCAATCTGGCGAGCAGGTTTTATCAGGCGACAGTCTTTGGTACGACAGGGATAAGGAAATCAGTGAAGCCTATGGTAATGTAACAGCCAGAGATACTTTAGAGGACAGCATAATTAAGGGTGAGAAATTGGTTTACAATGAATTCGAAAAAGAATTATTGGTCACGGAGAATGCTCTTTTCATTATGGCTGAGCAACCCGATTCGCTTTTTCTTCATGCCGACACACTTTTTTCTTTCAATGAAGACTCGATGGATTCGAGGAGAATTCTGGCTTATCATAAAGTACAGTTTTATCGAGAGGATATTCAAGGTAGATGTGATTCATTAGATTATCTGGTTAAAGACTCTATGATTTTCCTCTATCATGAACCAATATTGTGGCAAGAGAATAGCCAACTCAAAGCAACCGGTATAAGCATAAAACTTAACGATGACGGAATAGATTTCGTCAAAATGACTGACATTGGCCTTCTCATTACTGAATTGGATGCTCAACATTACAACCAGATAAAAGGCAAAACCGTTACGGGTTATTTCTCTGATAATAAACTAGCCAGAGTTGATGTATCAGGGAATAGTGAATGTTTGTTTTATCCAGAAGATGATAAAGGACGAATCGGCCTAAATAAGGCTGTTAGCAGTGAAACAAGAATCTTATTTAAAGATGGTAAAATTGATGAGGTTAAGTTTATTGTAGATCCCGATCCTATCCTTACCCCAATGAAAGATATAAAACCATCAGACATGACTCTGGAGGGTTTTACCTGGCTCTCGATTTTGAGGCCAAAAAATAAAGACGATATTTATATCTGGGATAAAAAGAAAGATGAACCAGAGGGTTTTCCGAAATAATCAGTACTCATCTTCGTTAAAGAAAAAATCATCCTTGCTCGGGTAATCCGGCCAGATGTCTTCAATGCTTTCATATACCTCACCTTCGTCTTCAATCTCTTGCAGATTTTCTATTACTTCTAGAGGGGCGCCTGATCTGATTGCAAAATCGATCAACTCATCCTTAGTTGCAGGCCAAGGTGCATCTTCTAATTTAGAGGCTAATTCAAGTGTCCAATACATATCCGTTTGGATTTTCGCTTAATAATTTCGCGAATATACTGATTTATCACAAAAAAACAACAAATGATAAAAAAAGTTGAAAACAATTTATTTTTACCTGAATATCAATCACTTAAGGCAAGTGACAGATATAAATCATGCTTGACTGTTAACTAGTTGGGCTAGTTTTATTCTTTACATTAAGAGTATCGCTATCAACTTTTCCATCGAATAAGCGAATTATCCTCTCAGCTTTAGCCGCAATATCATTCTCATGGGTTACAACAATAATTGTATTTCCCAGATCATGAATATCCGCAATAAGCTTCATAATATCATCGGATGTTTTACTATCTAGATTCCCGGTTGGCTCATCAGCGAGTATTATCGATGGATTATTAATCAATGCCCTGGCAACTGCCACTCTCTGACGCTGTCCTCCGGAAAGTTCGTTTGGCTTATGAGTTATCCTATCGGTCAAACCAACATTACTCAATACTTTTCGTGCTTTTTCAAGCCTATCATGCTTTGGAACACCAGCATATATAAGGGGTAAAGTAACATTTTCCAGAGCAGTATATCTTTGAAGCAAATTAAAGGTTTGAAACACAAATCCAATTTCCTTATTCCTGATCTCAGCTAATTGCTCATCTTCTAACAGACTTACATTAGTCCCATTTAGGAAATAATCACCTTCTGTTGGAGTATCCAAAGCACCAAGGATATTCATCAGGGTTGATTTACCCGAGCCGGAAGGCCCCATAATCGCAACATACTCGCCCTTCTTAATTTCTATATCCACTCCACGAAGAGCCCTAACGGTTTGATTTCCAACATAGTAATTCTTTACCATGTTCCTAATACTAATAACAGTTTCCATATGAAGCAATTTTAACACAAAAGTATCGGCAAAAGTAATAATATGTGTATAACGTAATAAAGATTAACAATATTTAACGAAAGTATAGAATTGGTAGATTGGTTTAATGGTAGATAGGCTTATTGGTTTATTGGTTTATTGGTATCTTAGTCAGCTAATTCACAATTCCAGCTTTGCTGGTCCCGAGTTTACTCGGGAAACCATTAATTACTAAAAATTGTCTGAGCTGCTAGATTCCGACATAAAATTTCTTCCCGGTGTAGGTCCAAAGAGGGCTGAATTACTTGGCAAAGAGTTGGACATCCATACCTTCAGGGATCTTTTATATCATTTTCCATTCAAATACACAGACAGGACAAAGTTCTATTCTGTAAAGGACATCAATACTGAGGAGGTGTATATTCAACTAAAGGGACGCTTGACTGACCTTGAGTTGGTTGGGATACGTCAAAGACAACGTCTGGTGGCTCATTTTTCTGACGAAAGCGGATCTATTGAACTAGTCTGGTTTAAGGGAATAAAGTGGTTGCGACAAAGCCTGAAAATAGGTCCGGAATATATTCTATATGGCAAACCAGCCGTTTACGGAGGAAAGTACAATATTCCCCACCCCGAGCTGGAAGAGGCAGATAAAGCAGATAACATCAAATATCCTTTCGCTTATCAGGCATCTTACCCAACTACAGAAAAGCTCAAGAACGGTTTTGTCACTTCAAGGACCATTCATAAATTGCAGTACTCCCTTTTGCAAAAGGTCCATAGCCAGATTCGAGAAACCCTTCCAGGCTGGCTATGTAAAGATTTGGGATTACCATCGCTTAGCGAATCTCTGCTGACAATTCACTTCCCGGAAAATCAGGATAAATTAAAAAAGGCAAGGTACCGGCTGAAATTTGAAGAGCTTTTTTATATCCAGCTAAACCTTATCAAACTAAAACACTGGAGGAAAGGTCGAGTTAAAGGACTCTCTTTTAAGACTATAGGCAACACTTTCCATTCCTTTTATTCCAAGAACCTGCCTTTTGAGCTCACCGGGGCTCAGAAACGCGTGATGAAAGAAATCAGGAAAGATGTAGGGTCAGGAGTGCAGATGAACAGGCTCTTACAGGGCGATGTTGGAAGCGGAAAAACTCTGGTGGCCTTGCTAACAATTCTGATTGCACACGACAACGGTTTTCAGTCGGCCATAATGGCACCAACGGAGATCCTCGCCCAGCAGCATTTTAAAACATTCACAAAAATGTTGGAAGGCTTGCCAGTAAATATTAGCCTTTTAACAGGATCCACCAGAAAGGCTAAAAGAGAAGAGCTTCACAAAAAACTTCAATCAGGAGAAATAAATATCCTGATTGGTACCCATGCATTGATAGAGGACACCGTGAATTTCTCCAAGCTGGGATTGGTAATTATCGACGAACAACATAGGTTTGGTGTAGCCCAGAGAGCACGATTATGGGAGAAGAACCCGGAGCATCCTCCTCATATACTTATAATGACAGCTACTCCTATCCCCCGTACCCTGGCAATGACTCTTTATGGTGATCTGGATGTTTCAGTTATCGATGAACTGCCACCGGGAAGGAAAGCTGTTAAGACTGCCCATTATTTTGATAGTAAAAGGCTTAAACTCTTTAAGTTTCTGAGAGAGCAGATTGCTGCCGGAAGACAGGTTTACATAGTTTATCCTCTCATCAAAGAATCGGAGACTCTTGATTATAAAGACCTTGAAGATGGTCACGACAGCATTACACGAGCATTTCCTGCACCGCAATATGCTGTTTCAGTTCTGCATGGCAAGATGAAAGCTGATGAAAAGAAAAAGGCCATGGCCCTATTCGTAAATGGAACGACCCATATCATGATATCAACTACTGTGATTGAAGTAGGTGTTGATGTGCCTAATGCCAGTGTGATGGTTATTGAGAGCGCCGAAAGGTTTGGCCTCAGTCAGTTGCACCAACTAAGAGGCCGCGTTGGACGAGGGGCCGATCAGTCCTACTGCATCCTGATGAGCGGCGTAAAGCTATCCAAGGAGAGTAAGATCAGGATTGAAACCATGGTGAGAACAAATGATGGCTTTGAAATTGCAGAAGTCGACCTAAAGCTACGAGGTCCAGGGGATATCGAAGGGACGCAGCAAAGTGGTATTCCTTTTGACTTGAAAATAGCCAATCTGAGCAAGGATCAACATATTCTTGAACATGCCAGACGAACTGCTGAGGATATCCTGGATAAAGATCCAATGCTGGAGCAGAACGACAACTTATTGTTGAAACAACAGCTCCAGAAGATTACGGTAAGTCAGAAGGACTGGAGTAAGATATCCTGATTTTGCTCCCTTTGCTCCTATGGTTTTTTATCTTATTGCCCCTAACCATTTTAAGGTTTTTTCGCCTATGCCTGGTACATCAATATGAACAATGTATATACCACTGGCGACAGGGTTTCCATAGTCGTTATTCAGGTCCCAATGAATATATGTATTAGAATAATCATCCCTATTAATTCTTCTAAGCAGATTTCCACTCAAAGAGTATATTGATATTGTACAAAGCTTTGGAAGGTTGATGATCTTTACGCCATTTTCGTAATCAGGATTTGTGTAACCCGAATATCCATAGTAAGGGTTGGGAACAATATTTATCATATCCAGAATTCTTTGCGAATTATTATAACCCGTCGGCCCTATCACACCAAGATCGTTTGTATTGAAGGTGTACATCGGGATATTATGGTTAAAAGACAGAGAATCAGGAATAGCATAATCGTAAATATCTACACAGTACTGATCAACTACTCTTATCCTGATTTTCAACCTATTTTTCACGAAACCATAGGGATCATCTCTGATATCCTTCTCATCAAAAACATCAGGATTAAGCATTGGTATAGCACACCACATTGCATTTTTAAATAACTCGCGCAATTTGTACCTATATGTACCGGAGGTTTTATTCATAAAAAACTTACCTGCATCATAGGAAGGCATGTAATCCTCGTCTCTGTCGATTCGCATACTTTGATTATGCCCCATAATATATATGAAATGTTTACCGCCAAAGAAAACCTCCAGGGGATCTACATCAACTCCCTGTTTTTCTTCATATATTTTTGAGCCTTCCCGGGTGGAGGGGTTCCACATCATATCGGCTCCATTATCACCGCTTAACCAGGAGCTTTCACCATATACTATGTTTAATCGCTCACCAGTATTGACGTCTATAGCATAACCGGGAAACCATCCCATTCCAGTTTCAGAAATATATGAAGCAGCTTCAGTGTTAAGAGAATCAGGGCCAATACCTGGTTCAGCTGATTTGCCCCATTTGTCAATGGATTGCTCAGCTCTAAGCTCAAATTTCTCCACATTGCCTTTCGACAAAGCGTCATCATCAGTAGTCTCAATAACAGGCGAACGGGTCCATTTGCTTCTGTCGGGGGTAAAACAAATATCAACCGAAGCAAATCGCTGCCTAGCGGTGTTAATAGCTGCCCTGGCCTGATTATAAGAAACACCATTGGTGCCAAGGTAAGCCTGTTTAAATGGAGCCCATGTTCCACCCAGTATTTTCTCATAGACGGCATCAGTGTCCCCGGAATAGTCACTACTTGAGGAACCCGCACGAATCCAATTCCTTGGTCCCGAACGATCATCGTCAGCTATAAACCTCAGCCAGGGAACGGCAGGATTCTCAAATTTCATTGTCGCTTCCAGGAATCCATTGTTGATTGCTCCCATTTGATATGGGATCTGCTCTTGAGTAATATTGATTGCTAATCCCCATTCAGGTATTAGCTGGTCATAATTCCTCGAAATCATACTCTCAGAAAACACAGTATCTCCCTTGGAATTATAAACATACCAGTTAGCATCGACAATTTTCCCATTCATTATAGCTCCCTGAAAATAATCCACAGAATCAAACTTCAGAGTATATTGGTCATACACAATACTGTTAGGATCAATCATTTTTACTTCAATTGGTCCCTTTCCCCGTTCATATGTAATTTGAT
>CAYUNU010000027.1:0-17214 GCA_964446195.1 uncultured Porphyromonadaceae bacterium
ATGTTACCGGATGATTTGAGGTGAAAGCATCGTGGAGGAGTTATGACCGAGGTCGTCACCCATTCTGAAAAAGGCGAAAACATCAGGATAATCCTTTACCATTTTTGTCCAGAGGATCGAATAGAGATCTCCTATTTTGTTGAAAATATCTTTGAATAAATCCGGATCCATGAATTGCATCAAGCAGAGCTGTTCGAAGCCTACCAAATCCTGGGCAGATTCAAATATGCCATAGCCACATCCTCCGAAAGCTTTCATCCCGTCGGGGAGGGTGGATCTTATTGCTTCAAGGTGAGGTGTATATGTTTCCCAGAATATATAAGGGATTTCATCGAAGGGATACTTATTGAAATCGTCGCGTGTTTGGATGGGTCCTGCCATGCCTCCCATAATAGCACCATGACCGGGGAAAACTTCACAAATGGCTGCTTCATAGTCGAACCCATCATAGGTGTGATCTTTCCAAAAGGCGATTAGGATTTTGTAATACTCTTCGTAATCCTTTTTGGTGTGCCCCTGCAGGACTATCTGCCTACCAAGGGCCTTTGAGATAAACGGAGCATCGATGTGATGTTCATATAAGGGTAAACGTTTTGGGCGGCGGTTATGGAGTACGTCGATGAGATTGTTATAGTCGGGTGTGAAACTTTGTAATTTCATGATGACTAAGATATTTATATCTGACACCCAATACAAGAAAAAAAAGGGCTGGTTCTATTGAGCCAGCCCTTTAAATAAGCTAATTACTTTTATTTGTTTGAATGTGATTGATGCCTACTTAGGTAATACAACTGAATCAATTATATGAATTACACCGTTTGATGCCATAACATCAGTTTTAGAAATAATCGATTCTCCACCATTTGAATCTGTAAGAATTACTTTGCCATCTTTGAGAGAAGCGGTAAGATTATCGCCTGCAACTGTTTTGATAGTGAATGAACCATCATTTTTCTTAATTGCTGCCAACACATCTTCAGCTTTAAATTTACCTGCTACAACATGGTAGGTAAGGATTTTTGTAAGTTGATCTTTTGCTTCCGGCTTCAATAATGATTCCAATGTACCTTTGGGAAGTTTGTCAAATGATGAGTTGGTTGGGGCAAATACTGTGAAAGGTCCGTCCCCTTGAAGAGTCCCTGCCAGATCAGCAGCTTTCACTGCAGCTACAAGCGTACTAAAATCGTCAATGCTTGATGCAATCTGAACAATATTCTTCAGCTCGTTTTTATTGTTTTTTGCTTCCATTGGGCCGCTTTCGCCACCGCATTGAGCCACTCCTTGAAGTGAAAATGCCATTACAGCCAGTCCTAATACTAATTTTTGAATTTTCATGATGTGAATTTTTAATAGTTTGTAATTATTTGTTTTTAATATTTTCAATTAATTGTTCAAGGAAAGAAACAAAAGAGTGAACAAAAGGTTTAAGTGAGATCATGAAAATCGTTCTTTTTAGAGCAAAATTTATCTAAAATACTCATAAATGATTGTTAAAAACGAAAGGGGGAGGTTCATTAAGTAACAAAAAATCAGGCGATTAAATAATTTCGCTGATTTATTTGTATTAAATGTCTAAAAAAAGCAGAAAAAAGATGAACAATGAAGCTTTCAGAAATATTTTAGCATAAATTCGTTTACCCGCAACCCGCAACCCGCAACCCGCAACCCGCAACTTGCAACTTGTCTCCCGTTACTTGTCTCCCGTCATTTCCAACTCCAATTTGCCACCATTAACGATCTCCTCATGACTGATCCAGAATCTGTCCAGAGGCTTACCATTTAGTTTAATGGATTTTATATAGATATTCTCCTTTGAGTTGTTATGTGCGATAATGGTAAATTTTTTGCCTGGATAATATTTCTCATCAAGATTGATTTCTATTTTTTCAAACACAGGACTGGTGATCTGGTATTTATTATCACCTGGGTTAATAGGATGAATCCCTATAGAGGCCAGAACATACCATGCCGACATTTGTCCTACATCTTCGTTACCGCATAGTCCGAAAGCATCGGTACCATAGGCTGATTCACAAATTCTCCTGGTCCATTTCTGAGTCTCTCGAGGTAAGTCTATCTCATTAAAAATGAAAGGAATATGATGCACGGGTTCATTCGGGTGGTTATAGTAGTCATTCCAGAGAAAATCAGGAGGCGTGTTTTCAAAGAAGCTCATTAGTTCCTTCTGTATGCTGTCCCGGCCACCCATTAACTCTTCCAAACCTGGAATATCATGAGGGACAAACCATCCTTGTTGGTTTGGGTTGCTTTCTGTGCAACCCTGACCGTGAACTGTTTTGCCCTTCCATGGTAGTCGTTCTCCATTGTTATTGATTGCCCTGAACCATCCTACCTCATCGTCCCAGATTGTTTTGTAGTTTTTACTTTTCAGATAATACTCACTTGCGATATCCTTTTTCCCCAGCGATTCGGCAAAACGGCCAAGACACCAATCGGTATATGCATATTCAAGTGTTTTGGATATACTCCCAGGAGTATATCCGGATTCATTATTAGCGAATATATCCACGCTATTTTTTGAATACTCGAACGCTTTGTCAATATCATAAGACCTGATGCCTTTTTCATAGGCATCAACGATAACTGATACAGCAGGATTACCCAACATACATCCGGAGTATGAATTAAGGAACTCCCATCTTGGGAAATACTTATTTCCACTTAATTCTGCCATCTGAATCAATGAGTTAATCTCATCGTTTACCATGGATGGGTTGATAATGGTCTGTAATGGAAACTGTGAGCGGAAAACATCCCAGCCACTAAAAATTGTTCGATAAGTGAAATCTTTAGTCTGATGAATCTTTTTATCGGCACCAACATAATTCCCATTAGCATCTGAAAATGCTCTCGGGTCGATCATCGTGTGATACAGAGCTGTGTAGAAGACTATCTTGTCTTCTACAGTGCCACCTTCAATATTGATATCCTTTATGGCATCACTCCATAACGCTTTTGCTTTTTTCACTACCCCATCAAAATCCCAATCAGGAATATCTCCCATCAGGTTTTCTTTGGCACCCTCAACGCTCACAAATGATATTCCTGATTTTAAAAGCACTTTTTCACCCTCTTCAGTTTGAAAGTTTGAAAAGAAGCCAAGGTGTTTGCCCCTAAATTCTTGGATGTTCTTATGGATCTCAGCCCCTGAAACTAAATCCTGATATTTCTCACTGCAAACTGATTCTCGTTTTCTTGACCACTCATCAGGAATGTTGGCACTCCAAATCCCAAAATCATCTAGCGGTTTATTAAACTGACAATAGAAGTAAACAGTATAATCTCCTTTTCCATCTCCATTTCCCCATCCTCCACCTTCGGGAGGGCATTTCATCCACCCCGAGATGGTATGGGAATCTTCCACTTTTATATATTGTTCGGTTGATGTTCCTCCCACACGCCGGGATAAATCAATTTGTATTCGTGAATCCTGATTTTCAGGGAAGGAGAATCGTATTATCCCTGCCCTGGGTGCTGCAGATAATTCCGCTTTTATTCCATAATCTGAAAGGAGGACGCTATAATAGCCGGCTTCAGCTATTTCATTATCATGTGAATATCTAGATCTGTACCCGTCCTCCGGAGAATCTTCGTCACCCTTATTTGTGTGCATCTCTCCAATAGTGGGCATCACCAGGAAATTGCCCAGGTCGCCGTACCAACCTATCCCGCTCATATGAGTGAAGCTGAAACCCTCTATGGTTTTGTGGCTATAAGAATATCCCGGGCCGTTATCACCTCCGGTTTTTGTATCCGGACTTAACTGGACCAATCCGAAGGGTGTTGTTGATCCCGGGAATGTTTTACCAAAGCCATGAATATCACCCGTAGTTTTGGCGTAAGTGACGGCTCCGATTATAGGTTTTATGTAATCGACGTTTGAAGGTTCCATGGTGCAGGCTGTTAGGAGAAGAAGGAGAGGTATTAATCTTTGGTACTTCATAGTAATTTCTATAATCTCCTAGCTCAAGCTCATCCACTAGCTGAAGCTAATGGTTATTAATCTTTTGTCTTCACTAGGGTTTGTCTCTCTCGATTTACAATAAGCTGGGTTACATCGGGCCTTGAATAGTGTCCTACTGGATCGAAGTTTTGTCGTTCTTCGAGAACCCTGTTGAAATCGAGGGTTTCGCAGAATATGCCTTCTTCGCCAACTACCGGTTCGATGATCCATTTACCATCCGGACCGGCTATACATGAGCCACCATCAGTTAGCCAGTCTGGGCATTTTTCAAGTATCTTTTCAATGTGAGGAGTATCAGTTGGGAAATCTTCTTTTCTCATTAATCCTGATACGGATATTACGAATGATCTGCCTTCCAAAGCTGCAAATCTGGTAATATCTATTGTATTCCTTTTTGATCCCGGCCATACTGCAACATGAAGATCTTCACCCATCCCATATAGAGCTGTTCTGGATAGTGGCATCCAGTTCTCCCAGCAATTAAGGCCTCCCACTGTAAAGTCTTTAAGTGGATGTACCCTTAAGCCATGACCATCCCCTGGCGACCAGGTAAGTCGTTCATCATAAGTGGGTTGTAGTTTTCTGTGGGTGGAGCAGATCTCACCTTCATTATTGATGTAAACCAGAGTTGCATACAAACTGTGGCTACCTCTGTTTTGTGCTCGTTCGATTATGCCAAGGTAAATTGCAATTTTTTTCTCCTTTGCTAGTCTGCATACTCCGTCCAGGTCTCCTTTTTCAATCTGAACAGAATTCCTGATATAATGGGCATGCAATTCCTTTTGGACTTTGGAGTCCCAGGCAGCTCCATCAGTTAGGCCAATCCAAAAAGGGTAGCCGGGTAATAAGCCTTCACCAAAAACCACAAGTTCAGCATTTTTATCGCCGGCCTCACTTACTGCGGCTTCAATTTTTTCTATGGTTTTTCTTTTGTTAAGCCATACAGGTGATAGCTGGGCAAGGGCCACTTTCAGTAGATTTGAGTCTTTCATACTTTTTCTGTTTCATTATTGCAGAAGGTGTGAAATTAAGGATAATCTGAATAATGAGTAATGAGTAATGAGTAAAAAATATTTTAAAACAAATTTATAATTCGGTTTCCATCTTAGTGACTGAATTGCATATATAATAATAAACACCACTAATTATGATGCATAATAATTCACAACTATGGAATGCCTCAATGGATCTTGTTGAGGATATTTATTCTTTTTTAAAACTTCTTCCTGATGAAGAAAGATATGGATTAATATCACAAATGCAGAGATGCGCTGTTTCAATTCCCTCAAATATTGCAGAAGGATCAGCACGAGGGTATACAAAAGAGTATATTCGGTTTTTACGGATATCTCAAAGTTCACTTAAAGAACTGGAGACCCAGTATCTATTGTGTTTACGATTATTTAGTCTTTCAACAAACCAGCAAATAGAAACCAAATTAGAACAAGTAAGTAAACAATTGTCTGGTCTGATTAATTACTTAAAATCAAAACCAGCCTAATTATTCATTACTCATTATTCATTATTCATTACTCATTACTCATGATTAATTACCAATAAAACTAATTCCGTCGCGAATTAGGTACAAGGCGAGAACCACCAGAATCAGCCCCAGTATCCGTATCACCCAAAGATAGCCTTTTGTACCCAAAATGTTTCTTGATCGATCAGATATCCAGGCTACTACCAGCTTTGCTCCGACTATGCAAATATAGAAGGCGGCAACGAAAAGGATAGCAGCCAGGGGTTCTACACCCCATGCTTTTATTGCCATGGGAGAGCCTACCAGTAACCAGAATAAGTATGGGTGGGGACTCAGCAGATTGGCAAATACTCCTTTCCAGAAAGTGGTGAATTTTGGTGCTTTTATTTCTCCCTGAATGGGCTTAACCATTATACTTTCATATGCCAATAGGAGAATAAAACCTGCTCCCAGAAAGGAGATAATGCCCAAAATTGTATTATACTCTGTGAGTCGGGTTAAAATCAGGATAGTTAAAAATACAACTGGTAGATCTGAGAAAAGCGGTACGGTTGCTACTTTCATTCCTGCCTTCCTCCCATTCTGAAGGCTCTCACGGATTACCAATGCCAGGATTGGTCCGGGTGAGATGCCGGCAACGAGTCCTAATGTTGCTCCGCTTAGTATGTATTGTAGTAGGTTCATTTTGCCTGATCTACTGATTCCCCGATCTGCTTTTTCCCATAGAGAATCCGTACCAAGAGGCCAAAAGTAGTGGTATTATTACAATTATTAAAGATGTTTTTAGGTCGAAGGAATCAGCAACCAGACCGAAAAGTAATGGTATGAAGAATCCCCCGGATATAGCCATTATCAGGAAGGAGGATGCCTCATTGGTGAACTTTCCTAATCCATCAATGGCCAGAGAATAGATTGTGGCAAACATTATCGATATGAAGAAACCTGTTAAAACTATAGTATAAATTGCGACATATCCCCCTGTAAGCATTGATGTTAGGATCAAGATTGCTGTTATAGCCGCAAACCAACCGACCAATTTGCCTGGATTGATTTTAATAAGTAATCCGGCTCCGAGTAGTCTGCCTACCATAAGGCCTAGGAACAGTATTCCTGATATCTTAACAGCTGAAGCTTTCGTGATTTCTGTTTGCTCCATGAAATAAGGTGTCATCAGTTGGTAAAGGATTGCCTCGGCTCCCATATATAACAGGAGTACGATGAATCCAATTCTGAAATGGCGGAATCCCCATGCTGATGTTTTTGTTGTGGCTATATCCTTTTGCGTTGGCTGGGCAGCCATCTCATCTGTTGGATTCGCCGGCATTTTTGAAACCTTGACTATGGCGGCAAGAACAACAAATAGAATGCCCAGAATCAGGTAAAACCATACAATCCCTTTGAATGGATCGGCTTCAAACTTGTTAAGAATAAACCATCCGGCTACGTATGCTGTGAGGAAGGCTCCTATGGCACCAAGGCCCTGTGACAGGTTTATCCTGCTGGCTGCCCTGTTAGGAGGGCCTAGCGCTCTTATGTATGGGTTGCAAACGATTTGGAGAAAAGTGACACCTGAGAACATCACAAATGTTCCTACCAGAAATAATGGATATGACATCATCTTCGCTGCCGGAATAAATATCAAAAGACCCACAGCCGCTAGTGCTGCTCCTAATGAAATTGCGTTCTGAGTTTTAATCTTGGCCACAATGAATTTTGCCGGGTAGGACATTGTGAAAAAGGCCAGGAATGATATCGAGGTTAGAAGGGATGTTTCAAAATTTGATAAATCAAAGGTCTCCTGAAATAATGCAACCAATACGTTGGCCAGATTCCATATAAAACCCCACATGAAGAAGAGGAGGTTTACCAGGATGAGGGGGTAAAGGATGTCGCGGGTTTTGGGGTAAGAGTTTGAGTTTATTTGCATAGGGTAGAGGTTTGGAGCAATAGTTTACCAGTGCCAGCACGGACGGGCATCCCAAAAAATCGGGATTTCGCAGGCTCAACAAGGCCCCCGTCCTTAGAGTATGTCGTCGAGGGCATCGATCAATTTGTTTAGTTCTTCTATGGTGTTGTAGTGGACCATTGATACTCTTACTACTCCTTGTTGTTTTCTGATTCCTATGTCGTCGATTAGGTGAGCGGCATAGAAATCACCGAAGCGGATTCCGATTTTATGCTTGTCGGTTTCCAAAACGATTGATTCACTGTCGCGTCCTTCAACAACAAAGGAAATTGTGGGAACCCTTACGGATTTGTCACCGCTTTCCGGGCCAATGATTTTTACATTCTTTTTAGTCTTGAGGAAATCAAGAAGTGTAGTACTTAATTCTTCTTCATGATCTGCTATTATCTTGAATGCATGGCCCAGGTAATCTTCTTCAACTCCATTTGCATGATGTTCGCTAAGGCCTTTGAAATACTCAACAATACCGGTAGCACCCCACGATAGCTCATAATTAACATTTCCCGGTTGGAATTTGTAGGAGGTTTCATCCTGTGCGATAAAATAGTGGTTATTCCCCGGTAATTTGAGGAGATGTTCTTTCTTGCCATACATCAGGGCATAGTGAGGACCATAGGTTTTGTAAAAGCTGAAAACATAAAAGTCAACATCCAGATCCTGTACATCTATCTGTCGATGAGGAGCATAGGCTACAGCATCAACGCAAACCATGGCGCCATTATCGTGCACAAATTTTGTAATTTCTTTTACCGGGTTGATCTTTCCCAGGATATTTGAGGCATGGGTAAAAGCCACTAATTTTGTTTTATCGGAAACAAGCTTCTTGAGGTCATCTAGTTCAAGATCCCATGTATCCTGATTTATCTCCCAGGTTTTGATCACGAATCCATGGTGCTCCAGCTCCCGCCAAGCTCCGATATTTGCCTCATGGTCGCAATTTGTAACGATAATCTCGCTTCCTTGTGGCAGGTGATGAGCCATATTCATAGCCAGTATCCTGATGAGCATGCTGGTGGAGGAGCCCATCACAATCTCTCCCGGTTCGGCAGCGTTGACATATTCAGCCATAACCTTCTGAGCCTCGGCTACTCTCTTTGTGGCAATGTCGGAAGTGTAATAGCTAGCTCCAAGTTGGGCATTGGTATGAATCAGATAGTCATTGATTCTGTATACGACTGGTCGGGCTATCTGTGAACCACCAGCATTATCCATCAGGATCCATTCAGTATTCAGTCCGGGGAATTGCTCTCTGATATAGTCTAGGTCTGGCATAATATTTAGTTTCGTTTGAACCCCGAAATTATGAAAAAAACTAAAGCCTTAAGAAGAAAACGGTTTCATTCCCACCAAATTCTATTTCAAACCGACCAATCTATCATTCATAATCAATAGCTATATTTGATAAACCTATTTTCACATTGCCAAACAAAAGGCATTGACTATGAAAAAGAATTTCATGTTTTGGGTTTCGAGTTTCGGGTTTCGGGTTATTGGATTTCCCAGGCTTTCTATGCTAATTTTAGTGGTTTTTATTCTGGCTGGCTTTTGCTATCAGGTTTCTGCCCAGGATCGCAGATATTATTTTAAGGAGGGGGATGTATTGGAGTATGAGATAGTTGAGACAAGCGGTAATGAGGATGAGGAATCTGATTTAATTTCAAAATATAGATTCACTGTGAATAAGGTTGAAAATGATCGCTACCACATTACCATGGAATCACTAAGCTGGTCTATGTTGGATAATTTTATTGCTATTTCAGGTCAAACAACACAATTGAAGCCTGAGTTGCGATCTCCTCATAGTGCTATCTGGACAGAATTAGGGCAGGTTAATGCGGAATTCAATAATCCAATTTATTTTGTTCTGGATTCAAGTGGGAAAATTTATAATATTCAAGGATTTGAAAAAATCCAGGAGGATATTCTTGAAGCAGCCTCAAAATCTGTTTCATATAAAAAACGGCACAATTTTTCTACAGTCTCTACTTTTTACGGATTGCAAAAGTATCGTTATCTGATAAGTGAATTCTTCCCAGCTCTACCTACTAATTATAATGATACGGTTCGCTTTGAATCAGAAGGAATTCTGGCCTTACGGATAAATAAATGGAAGCCGGTGGAAAGTCCTACACGGGATGAATTATACTTAAGCCGAGAATATAAATTTATTTGCAGTGATCCTGATTCTCGGGGATGTGGGCCAGAAGACTATGCGGATAATATGTTTATTACCTGGGTTGATGGTTATGGTGAGGGGAATGGTCACCCAAAAGAAATATCATACAAAGGATATATTAATAGTTATTTTACCAGAATGGGCTTTACTTCGGAGTCTAGTCCAGAGGATAATTTGGGGCAAGTTAGGGTTACGAATACCTACCAAGCAAATCATTTGTCGAAAACAGTAAGTATTGGAGGTTTAATTTCGAACCTGAAAACGAACAAACTGCGGCTATCACTTCCAGGTAATAGTATTTCCAAAAAGACAGTTGAAATAAAACCAAAGCAGGATGGCTCAATTCATCTGGAATTTGAAATGGATTGTATAGCAGGTCTGGTTGATGTTTACACAGATGTGGATAAAGAACCAATTTTCAAGCTATTTGTTCAGCCAGGAGATTCCATTTACTTAACCTGCGATATTGATAAGATAGAGGAAATTCAATTTAATGGTTCATCATCATTGGAGCAATACCTACTCAATTCCATAAAAGTAACCAGTGTACTTTATCAAGATATTGATCCTTTCTATTTAAGATATATGGCAGTTGAGGACAAGTATGAAGAATACGCTAGTCAGATTTGGGCTTATACCCGCAGGCCCGGGAAACAGGAAATACCAATAGAAACTGTGATAAAGGATCTAAGTAAATATCTAAGGTTTACAGAAGGGTATTTACATGATTCATATAAGAACTTTGTTCGAGGCATTGTATGGGCGGCAGATAGATACATCCATTCTGGATTTGGCCTTTTTGATATGGCAGAGTTGTATTTGATTGATTGGGATCTTTACTGGTATAAAGCTCATTGGACAGAACGCTTTATTAAGGGTGATCCCGACAACCCCTCTCATTACCACAGCTTTGCTGATCTTTATCCTGGTACGCCATTTCAAAAAGAGCTCGAAAAGCTATACAAGGAAACAGAGAAGTGGCAACGAGGGCAGACGCTCCCAAAATTTAAATTTATTGATCTGGATGGTAACCAGTATAAAAACAGAAAGTTTAAAGATCAATTTTGGGGAATAATTACAGTGAATGGAACGTATCAGCAAGCATTAGGTATGATTAAAAGAGCCATAAAGTTCAACGAATTTTATGAGAAGGAAATGAAATTCCTAGTTTGGTGGCCAAATCAAGGTGTTCTCGATACGCTTCAATCGGTTATCAATGATGAGAATGTGTTCCTTTTGGCCGGTCCGGAGAATAATGTGGAGCTAGCCCGGTATTTAAAGGATTTCCCCAAAGATTATTTGATTATTGATCCGGAGGAAAGGGTAATAACCTATGATATTGATGAATTAGACAATCTTATTAGTTGGCCAGTAGTGAAGAATGAGGAAGAGAGAACTATTAAATTAAAGACCTTTTGGATTTCTTTCGCAGGATCATTTATCCTGACAGTATTTATTGTTATTATTATCCGTATCAGGGCAAAAAGAAAAGAAACCCGCCTGAACCTAAAGCGCAAAATTGCGAAACTGGAAGTGGATGCAGTTCGAGCGCGAATGAATCCGCATTTTCTCTTCAATGCATTGGGTTCGATACAGAACATGGTAAATAGCGGTAAGAATCAGGAGGCCAGTCTTTACCTTGCACGTTTTGGCGACCTTGTTAGGACCATTCTTTTACAATCCTCAAAACCTGTAGTCGGTCTTAATGAGGAGATTGATATGATTCGAAATTACCTTCAACTGGAGCAGCTGGGGCTTCCTTTTACTTTTGATATTCAGCTTGATCCGGTGCTTGATCCAAGCGCCATCGAAATTCCACCGCTTCTGATTCAGCCCCATGTTGAGAATGCAGTTATTCATGGGGTTTCAAAGCTTGGTGATACAGGGAGGATCGAAGTAATTTTTCGATTAGAGGGTGAACATTTGATCTGCGAAGTTAAGGACAACGGTCCCGGTTATAAAAAGGGCCCCAAACCTGAAAATGAAGGGCTCGGACAAGGATGGAACCTGACACGTCAGCGTATCCAGCTTATGCAAGAGCAATATGGTGAGGAAGGGTCGGTAGAAGTCACAAAATGGGATCAGGAAGAGGATAAATCCGTTCAGAATATCGGTACAACTGTTACCTTTAGATTGCCAATGCAAAAATCATCTATATGAAAGTTCGGACACTGGTAGTTGAGGACAACAATGCAAATCGTGAAAATCTGATCGGTTTATTACATAAGCACTGCCCAGAGGTAGATATAGTGGGTGAAGCATCCTCAAACGAAGAGGCTCTTACTAAAATCAACACTCTGTTGCCCGAGCTGGTTTTTCTTGATGTACGTATGCAGGATGGTGATATCTTCACAATTCTTGATCAAATTAATAGTATCCATTTTGGGATTATTTTTGTCACTGCATTCGACGAATATGCTTTTAGGGCTTTTCAGTTTAATGCTCTTGATTACCTGCTCAAACCTATCGACCTCAATAAGTTAATCGATAGTGTAAACAAGGCAATTGAGTCGATACACCTTAAGGAGGAAAATGCCCGTTTAATGAATCTGGTGGATAATAATAAACGGCCAGATCAGGATAAAAGGATTGCTCTACCCCAAGAAGATAAGATTGACTTTATACCATTGAAGCAGATTATTCGATGTCAGTCAGAATCAAATTATACACGTTTCTTTCTGGATTCAGGTACCATTATTATGGTTACCCGTACTTTAAAAGAATTTGAGTTGGCATTGGAATCATGTGGTTTCATCAGAACTCATCAATCTCATCTTGTAAATTCCGATCATGTAAAAACGCTTGTAAAAAGGGATGGAGGATATCTGAAAATGAGCGATGGCTCATCAGTGCCGATATCCAGATCAAGGCGGGAACTGGTAGCAAAAGAATTAGCCCGGGTATAATAACCCGCAACCCGTAACCCGCAACCCGCAACCGTTATTCCACCCGAATCACCATCCCAGGAGCAGAAATATCTCCTTCATCACCTGCCGAAACTCCGATTTCATACACCGAGGGATATGCTTTTAAATCAGGATTATCCCATACGGGATTTAGGTTCCCACCGCTATCACCGGACGGGCACAAGGCCCCCGTCCTTACGGTTGCTCATATGAAATATTAAATTGCCGCCGGCCATTAGGTCGAAGTGATTAAGGTTGTAGCCTTCGATGATTTTGCCATTTAGCTCAACCCTTTCTACATATACATTTTTTGGCCCCTGGTTTTCTGCTTTAATGGTTAATGTTTTGCCGTTGTCGAGCTTGATGATTGCTTTTTTTACCATTGGACTGCCTATTGCATAATCCTCAGATCCTGGTAGTACCGGATAAAAACCAAGTGCACTGAACACATACCAGGCACTCATCTGACCGGCATCATCATTTCCGCAAAGACCATCCACTCCATTGCTGTACATGGTATCCATGATCATCCTCACTCTTTCTTGAGTTTTCCAAGGGTCATTGGTCCAGTTATATAAGTATGGAATATGGTGTCCGGGCTCGTTCCCCTGAACGTAATTGCCTATAATGCCATCCCTGGTAATGTCTTCATTTTTTTCAATGAATTCGTCATCAATTTCAGTGGTGAATATTTTATCCAGATGAGCAGAGAAAGTGTCTTTACCTCCCATCATAGAGATCATCTTATCGACATCCTGTGGTACGTAAAGACCATAATTCCAGGCATTTCCTTCGATGAATCCCTGACCGTGTGTGTCAATTGGATCAAAATGTGCTCTCCACTCACCATTCGCCAACTTAGGTCGCATATATCCAATTTCAGGATCATATACATTGTTATAATATCCCGATCTTTTCATGTACTCCTGATATACTTTATCATCACCAGCTTTCTTAGCTATCTGAGCTATACACCAGTCGTCATAGGCATACTCAAGCGTTTTTGAAACGGAAGAGGAGCTTTTATCTTCGGGGACATATCCTAATTTTATGTAATCGCCCACACCATCATAATAGGAAACAGTGGCAGTATTTGTACATGCCTTAAGGGCTTCTTCCAGGTCAACATCTGATGTACCTTTAATAATAGCATCAGAAATCACTGAAACGGAATGATACCCAACCATGCACCAGTTCTCATTAGCATAATGACTCCAAACCGGAAGCATGTGATGAACACTCTGATCATGGTGGGCAAGCATTGATTTCACCATATCGTTATTGCGTTCCGGTTGCAGGATATTGAAAAGTGGATGCAGCGCACGATAGGTATCCCATAGCGAGAAAATAGTGTAATTAGTAAATCCGTCCGACTGGTGGATATTCTGATCCAGTCCACGATAGGAGCCATCCACATCTTCATAAATAATTGGTCCTAACATTGTGTGATACAAAGCACTGTAGAAGGTCTCCTTTTGTTCCAGAGTTTCGGTTTCTACAATAACTTTGGAAAGCTCCGTGTTCCATTTTTCCTTTGTTTCCAGCTTTGTCTGTTCAAAATCCCAATGAGGAATTTCGGCCTCCATATTTTTCAGAGCACCAGCCGTACTAACATTTGAAAGGGCAAATTTTATCCTGATGTTGTCTCCCTTGTCAACATCGAAGTTGAAGAAGGCCCTGATATTTCGCCCGGCCATCTCAGGGAAGTTCTCATATTCGTTAAACTTCCTGTAAAATCCATTGTAGGGCGAATTGTCGTATTTCTTATGACCGTATGATTCAATGGGCTCGGAAAATTTCATGGCAAAATAGACAAACTTGGTTCTTGCCCATCCATGTGTTTGTCGGTAGCCGGTAATCAGAGAATCATTTTCTACCCGTATAAATGTCCATACATTCTTTTGCTCGTGATTATAGATATTGGATATCAGATCAAGGATAATGTGTGCTTCATCATTTTGGTTAAAAGTGTATTTATGGAAACCCACTCTGTCTGTTGTTGTCAGTTCAGCCTGGATATCATAATCATCCAGCTTCACTTTGTAATATCCGGGTTCAGCATCCTCATTCTCATGAGAGAATTGTGAGTGATAGCCGCTTCCAGGCTCTTCAGCCGTTCCCGGGTTAAGATTTAATTTTCCTGATGTTGGCATCACGAGCATATCCCCCAGGTCTGAATGTCCGGTTCCGCTGAAATGAGTATGGCTGAATCCAAATATTGTTGAGTCATCATATTGGTATCCAGAGCAGTATCGGTAGGCGTCGGGATTATACTTCCCATCTATGTGCATTTCCTGCTGATTGGTCTCTGGACTGAGCTGCACCATACCGAAAGGGGATGTGGCTCCGGGATATGTATGGCCCATATTCTTGGTTCCAATCATGGGGTTGACATACTGGATCAAATCTTGGGTTGCGGGTTGCGAGTTTCGGGTTTCGGGTTGCCCCGACTGGGTACAGGCCGTTAGGGCTGCGAGGAGGAGTAATGTGATTATCTTTTTCATTTTTTTCTTTTACCTTCTTAATTACTTCTTGCCTTACTTATTCATAAAAGTCCAGGTGATGTTTTTATAGTTGAAGATATCGCCTTGCATTCTTTTATGAGTTCCTTTATTGTTTTTTGTGCTTAGTTTGGTCCAGGAATATTCGCCTTTTTCGTAGTTAAAGGATTCGCCGTCATCGTCGTAAAGCATGAAACTACCGTCTGCAGTTCCGTAATGACGTACCTCAAGTGGTAATATTTCTCCATTTTTTGGAGCATGGAGCCTTGCGGGAACCATTGGGATTATTCCACCATCTCTAACAAATAATGGGATTTCTTCCATTTTGGCCTTTACTTCAATAATTTCATTTTCTCCAACATACTCACCTGTGTAGAAATCATACCATTTCCCGGATGGGAGGATGACATTCCTTTTCACCTGACCCACAAATATAGGAGCAACCAAAATATTTTCCCCGAACATATACTGATCTTTTATGTCTCTTTTCTTAGCAAGTTCGTAAGGGTTCTTTGTATCATGGAGTTCGCCTTTTTCTGTTCTGCCATTATCAACAAATCCCTCCAGCAATTGCATTGGCCTGATCGGGGGGATCCCTTTAAAATGATAGTAGGCAAATGTTGAATAGATATAGGGAAGGAGTTGCATTCTAAGTAGAGCAACATCTTTAACATCATCATAAACATCAGGATAAGACCATGGTAGAGTTCCACTCGACCATGCATTTATCATGGCCATTGGCGAAAAACATACGGACTGAACTCTTCTTAGCCATTCTTCTCCGGTGTCAGAACTTCTGGCTTCGGGTGTCCATAAAACTCCTGAAAAGGACGAATTTATTAAAGCTGTTATGAAATCCTGATGTTTATAATAGTCGTTATAGATTACAAAAGGGAAGCGGGATGCCCCGGCATTCGAAGCTCTGGTTAAACCATAGGTCCGGATATTATTGTCGTGGTACAGCTCGCTTATCATCTCCTGCATCATCAAACCGTATGTTTGTCTCATCACTTCTGCACTTGTTCCTGAGGGGAAAGTGGCTACATCGGGCCATAACCAACTATCAAATCCATCAATTTCATCGATCTTCACTCCTGATACACCAATGTCAAGCTGATTTTTAAGATAATGATCGGTAAAGAGCTTTCTTGCCTCCGGAATGGTATAATCAGGAACGATGCCATTCCATACTGTATGAGTTCCGGCGTAGGGCAGCATCGGGCTATAGAGTTTTGCTTTCGGGGCAATGTAGGGGTTCATCCATAGGTTAAGCCTGACTCCTTTATCCAACATTTTTTGTGCAAACTCAGCAGGTTTTGGGAATCTTTCTTCCGACCATTCGAAAGAGCAAGGATAGGACATGTTCATCCAACCAGGTTCCAGACCGATAAAGTCGAGAGGGAAACCATTGGCTTCAAAATTATCCACTTCTTGAAGTACCCTTTGATCGGGATAAAGGGTGTGGGTACGGTAGGTAAATCCGAGCCCCCATTTGGGAGGCAGACATCCGCCTCCGCAATAGAGATTATACTTGCTTACTACCTCGAGAGGGGATTTGCCTTTGAAAATTATTATCTCTGCATTTCCATCAGGAATAAGGATCTCCACCATATCGGATTCTGGTTGAGCCGACCAGGATTTATCGGTATTCCTGTCGTAAACCTCAGGAGGGTTGGGGCTGTCAACTCTATTTGCAGAGCCTACATAAACAGTCATGTACCTCGCGGAATTAATGAGTACTCCATATCCTTTGCTGGAAACATAGAAAGGAACCGGAGCATGCGTCCGTCCATTGTCTTCCCCACCATAGTGGTCAACATGAAGGTTATATATTTTGCCCCTCCTATTGACACTGGTGAACTGTAAACCTAAACCATAGATTTGCTCCTCTTTTTCCAATGGCAACTTGATGTACAGTTTGCCGTCCAGCTCATTTATCTCAATTAAATCCTTGCTGAATGGGAAGTCGAGATTTTCCGTATTATTGATTGCCTCGATATCAGGGATTGCCCCTGCGGCAATCAACAGGTTAATTGCATCAGGATCACCAACTGAGTACCGCCAAACTCCATTAGCAACAGATTCCCAGGTGTTTCCTGGAGTGGTGGTACAAGAGGAGAGGAATAATAATGAAACTAGGAAGACAAAAATATTGATCAACTTCATTATTGCGGGTTTTGTTTTTTAGTGTGATAAA